>JAQGNK010000050.1 GCA_028291905.1 Polaromonas sp. | reverse complement strand
GAGGTGTTTTTTCATGATGGGCAGCAAATAAAAAGCCGGGAATATTCCCGGTTCTTATTGGACGCGTTCACCCCTGGCCACAAGTTTGATCTGGCGCAAGCCTTGAAGAGCGGCCTTCGCCGCATCGGCTGTGCTTGCGCCAGATCAAGGAAGTCGGGCTCTGGACCTTGCCGGATGTTGCAGGCATGCAACGCCGTAGCGCCAGGCGACGGGCGTTCAGGCCACCCCGCTCGCCATGTCGCGGCCGCCGAATTGTTCCATCATGGCGATGGCATGGTCTGCCGCATCCGCGCTGCCGGCAAAAACCGACAGGAGATAAACCCCGCCATGGGAAACCTCCGCGAAGTTGGCGTCATAGTTGCCATCCGCTGCCGCGCCTTGTTTTGCATTGCCCGCCACGAAATTTCCCCGCACCCCGCCAGCCTCGTCGGTCCTGGCGGTCAGCTCCAGGCTGTCGGATTTGAAACCGGCGTCCAGCAGCGCGTCGCGGGCTTTTTCGGCTGCATCGAACTGGCTGAATATCCTGAACACCTGCATGCGTGTACCTGCGTGGGGTTGATGCGTTGTCGCGGCAGCGGGCTGTCTCAGGACTGCGGCTTGGCCTGCGACGTGCGCCGACCGGCCAGCCCGCCCTTGCGCCCGGCCTCGCGTGCCTCGTTGGTGTCGAACTCATGGGCATTGCCGCTGGCATGCGCCGCTTTGCCGCCCTGGCTGGCGATCTTGCGCTGGCGCTCCGGGTCCATCGATGCAAAGCCGCGGCGCGTGGGCGCCTGCCGCTGGCTGCCTTTTTCCGAAGCCTGGTTTCCATCCGAGTTGTTGCGCATTTTTCCGTCCCCAAAGTTAATGAATGAGACGCAAGTGTGCTGGCCCTGCAAAATGCCTGCTCGTCGGTGTTCGGGCCTTTGAAAAGTAGGAGGCCTCCCACGGTACAGGCGCTTTATGGCTGAGGTGTGCAGGGTATTGCGCCACCCCCGAGCCACTGCGGCGTCAGACGGCTGCCAGCGCCTGCGCCAGATCGGCCAGCAGATCGTCGATGTGCTCGATGCCGACCGACAGGCGCACCATGTCCGGCCGCACGCCGGCCTTGGCAAGTTCGGCCGGATTGAGCTGGCGGTGCGTGGTCGAGGCCGGATGGCAGGCCAGCGACTTGGCGTCGCCGATGTTGACCAGCCGGGTGAACAGCGCCAGCGCATCCTGGAAGCGGGCGCCGGCCGCCATCGCGTCAGCGTCTGATTTAACGCCGAAGCTGATGATGCCTGAGGCCTTGCCGCCCATGTATTTTTGCGCCAGCGCATGGTCGCGGTGGTCCGGCAGGCCGGCGTAGTTGACCCAGGACACCTTGGGATGCTGCTGCAGGAAGCGCGCGATGGCCAGGGCGTTGTCGCAGATGCGGTCCATGCGCAGCGCCAGGGTCTCGATGCCCTGCAGGATCTGGAAGGCGGCCATCGCGCTCAGGGCGGCGCCCAGGTTGCGCAGCGGCACGACGCGGGCGCGGCCGATGTAGGCGGCAGCGCCCAGCGCCTCGGTATAGACCACGCCGTGGTAGCTCACATCCGGCTCGTTCAGGCGCTTGAAGCGCGCCTTGTGATCGGCCCACGGGAACTTGCCGCTGTCGATCACCACCCCGCCCAGCGTGGTGCCGTGGCCGCCCAGGTATTTGGTCAGCGCATGCACCACGATGTCGGCGCCGTGCTCGAACGGGCGGCACAGGTAGGGGCTGCAAACGGTGTTGTCCACAATCAGCGGCACGCCGCCAGCGTGGGCCACGTCGGCGAGCGCGGCAATGTCGGTCACATTGCCCAGCGGGTTGCCGACCGACTCGCAGAACACCGCCTTGGTGCGCCCGTCGATCAGCGGTGCGAAGGCGGCCGGGTCGAGCGGGTCGGCAAAGCGCACCTCGATGCCCATTTGCGGAAAGGTGTGGGCGAACAGGTTGTAGGTGCCGCCATAGAGCGCCGACGAGGCGACGATGTTGTCACCGGCCTCGGTGATGGTCTGGATGGCGTAGGCAATCGCCGCCATGCCCGAGGCCACCGCCAGCGCGCCGATGCCGCCCTCCAGCGCCGCCATGCGCCCCTCCAGCACCGCATTGGTCGGGTTCATGATGCGGCTGTAGATGTTGCCGGCCACCTTCAGGTCGAACAGGTCGGCGCCGTGCTGGGTGTCGTCGAAGGCATAGGCAACCGTCTGGTAGATCGGCACCGCGACGGCCCTGGTGGTGGGGTCAGGCGTGTAGCCGCCGTGGACGGCAAGGGTCTCGATTTTCATGGGCTGGGGGCTTTCCTGTGCAAAAAGCCCGAGGCTAACAGTCCGGGCTGCAGGCGTCCAATAGCAAGGCGTTGCAAGCTCATGCGGTTTTCGCGCTAGCCAAACCAGCCCGAGCGCCCTGCGCATCAGCCTGTAAATTGCTATTGATTTAGTAGCTGCCTGCGCATATATCACTTGCGCCAGAGGCAGATTTGGCCATTATTCTTGCTGCGGCCGGCTTATTTCAGCGCGCCGAACACCTTCTGCAAGATCGCGCTGCCGGTGCCGACCGGGTCCTGGCGGATTTTCTTTTCCTCCTCACCGATCATCAGGTACAGGCCGTCGAGCGATTTGCCGGTGACGTACTGCTGGATGTTGGCGTCTTCCTTCCTGACCAGGCCAAAGCTGGCGGCCCTGCCGGCAAAATCGTTGTACTTGTTGGCCAGGCCGACCTTTTCGGTGGCCTTGGTCACCACCGGCAAAAACCGCACGCCCAGCGGCGCGCGGGTCTTGTCGGCAAAAAAATTGGTGACCGATGTTTCACCGCCGCTCAGGATATTCTTGGCATCGCTCACGCTCATCGAGCGCACCGCGCCCACCAGCAAATCCTTGCCCATGGGCACGGCGGCTTCGGCGGCGCGGTTGATGGCGGTGGTCAGCTCGTCGATGCGCCTGCCCTGGCCAAAGTTTTTCAGCAGTTTGGCCGCATCCTCAAGGTAACCGGGCAAGGGAATGCGAACTTTTGGGTTTCCCAGGAATCCATCGGCCCTGCCCAGCAGGGAAACCGCCGCCGCCACGCCTTTTTCAAGCGCGGTCTTCAGGCCGTTGCTGGCTTCGGTGTTGGTCAGGTCGCCCAATGAGAGGGCATGGGCCTGGCGGTAGGTGGCGAGGATCAGCAGCCCCAAGGCGCTGGCACCCGCCTGGTTAAAATTTCGACGTTGCATGACGAGGCCTCCTGATGAAAAAAAATCTTCCCGTGGCAGTATGCCGCATGGTGCTGGCGGGCGCACTGGCGCTCGGGGGCGCCGCATTCCTGGCCGGCTGCAGCGGTGCGCAGGCCGCGCCCGAGTCCACCTTCGTGCTGCTCGACGGCAGCAAGCAGACCACCGCCGACCTCAAGGGCAAGGTGACCCTGGTGAATTTTTGGGCCACCAGCTGCGTCACCTGCGTGGTCGAGATGCCCAAGGTGATTTCAACCTACAACAAATACAAGTCCCAGGGTTACGACACGGTGGCCGTGGCCATGCGCTACGACCCGCCAAGCTATGTCGTCAACTACGCCGACACCCGCAAGCTGCCGTTCAAGGTCGCCATCGACAACACCGGCGCCAATGCCAAGGCCTGGGGCGACGTGCAGCTCACGCCCACCACCTACCTGGTCAACAAGCGCGGCGAGATCGTCAAGCAGTATGTCGGCGAGCCAGACTTTGTAGCGCTGCACCTGCTGATTGAAAAGCTTCTGGCGGAAAGCTGAATCCGGCCTGCGGCCCGGCCATAGGCTCGCAAAAAAGGCCAGCTCCTGCAAGGGAGTTGGCCTTTTTCATTGAGAAGAATCACCCTGATAGTTCATGGTGCACCGCGGTTTCCCCAAGCAGGGGCCGCGGGACTGGCTTCGCCAGACCGCAGGCGCAGCGGCCCTTCGGGGGCAGGGAGTTACGCGCAGCGAACGACCGTGGGGCTTATTTATTCCTGAACGCGTCGTGGCAGGACTTGCAGGTATCGGCGGTGGCCGCAAAAGCGACTTTGATGGCGTCCAGGTTGCCGGTCTTGGCGGCTGCGTCGAGCTTGGCCGACTCGGCGATCAGCTTGTCGCTGCCGGCCTTGAACTTGGTCTGCTCGGTCCAGACTTCGGCCATCGCCTTGCTGCGGGGGTCCTTGTCGGTGCCGGGGCCAAAACCGGCCCAAGGCAGCTTGGCCATCGTGGCCACGAGATCGGCATTTTCCGCTGCCATCTTGGCGTCGAAAGGCACCTTGCCATTGGCCATGGCACCCAGGCGGCCAAAATGCGTGCCCATGACGGACAGTGCGCTCTGGCGGTACTTCACCGCATCCTCGGGTTTGGCAAACTGCGCCGAGGCCGGCGCGGCCAGGGCAAACAAGGTGGCGGCGGCAGCAATACAGGCAAAAGACTTCATGGGATTTCCTCTTGGTTTTTTGGGGACGGGACTGAATGGCAAGGCTGGTTTAATCTGCTTGCCAAGCAGCTGGAGTTTAGCGAGCCGGTTAAGTTCCGCCGGAACTTATGCGCTGCGGGAAAGCACCAATGCTGCGGCCTGAAAACCGACGCCACGGCGGGCGCCCTGCCCTATTAAAAAAACAAACGAGGATGAACATGTACACCGATAAAAGTCTGACCAAGGTCAGGGTCTGGGACCTGCCCACGCGGCTGTTCCACTGGCTGCTGGCAGCCGGCGTCACCGGCCTGGCCATCACCGGCACCGTGGGCGGAAATGCCATGGTCTGGCATTTCCGTTTCGGCTATTCGGTGCTGGCGCTGCTGCTGTTTCGCATCGTCTGGGGGCTGGTGGGCGGGCGCTGGTCGCGCTTTGGCGCCTTCATTTATGCGCCGCAAAGCGTCATCGACTACCTCAAGGGAAAAGGCAAGCCCGAGCACAGCGTCGGCCACAGCCCGATTGGCGCCGGCTCGGTCATTGCGATGCTGGGCTTTTTGCTGCTGCAGGTGGCCAGCGGGCTGGTCAGCGACGATGAAATCGCCTTTTCCGGGCCCCTGACACGTTTTGTCTCGAACGCCACGGTCAGCCTGGCCACCAACTACCACTCGGAAATCGGCAAATGGATATTGCTTGTCCTGGTGCTGTTGCATATTGCGGCCATCGTTTTTTACCTAATGCGCAAGCACAACCTGGTCGGCGCGATGCTGCATGGCGACAAGGAAGTGGTGGTGCCGGTGCAGCCTTCGCGCGACGATGCCGTCTCGCGCCTGTCGGCGCTGGTGCTGTTCGCGCTGTGCGCGGGCACTGCTTACTGGGTATCGACGCTGGAGGTTGCAGCTTTTTGAAACAGGACGGCGGCCGACTGGCGTTAAACTGATTTTCGATTGCCATCTTCAACACCGTGCTCCGCCCCACCATCCAGCTCATCACACCTGACTCCCCAGAGCAGCTGGACGCCACGCGCCAAATCTTCACCGAGTATGCGGAGCAGCTGGGCATTGACCTGTGTTTCCAGAATTTCGAGGCCGAGCTGGCCGGCTTGCCCGGTGAATACGGCGAACCGGGCGGCGCCCTACTGTTGGCGCTGGTCGATGGCGAGGTCGCTGGCTGCTGCGGCTTGCGCGCCCTCGATTCCGCCAATTACCCCAATGCCGCCGAAATGAAGCGCCTCTATGTGCGCAAGGCGTTTCGCCGTTTTGGCCTGGGCCGGGAGCTGGCCGAAGCCACGCTGGACGCCGCGCGCATGGCGGGCTACCGCAGCGTGCTGCTGGACACGCTGGACGACATGGAATCGGCCAGGGCGTTGTATGCCGAACTGGGTTTTACCGACATCCCGCCCTACTACCACAACCCGATTCCCGGCGCCCACTACCTGAAGGCCGACCTGCTTTAGCGCTGATTCGAAGGAAAAACAGCTTGCAGCGCTTGATGCATCTGCGCAGTCAGCTATGAAAACAGCAGCAAAAATCATGCTGCACCGAATGCTTCACGCATGACGGCCAGTCGCGGGCCGCATGAAAAAAGCCGCTGCTTTTGCAAGCAGCGGCTTTCGCCAATACCGGAATTAACGATCAGGCAGCCACTTGCGCCAGCAGCGTGTCCGCATCGCTGACTTCAAACTTGCCAGGGCCTTCAATGTTCAGGCTCGCCACCTTGCCGTCTTTGACCAGCATCGAATAGCGGTTGCTGCGCACACCCATGCCGCGCGCCGTCAGGTCCAGTGTCAGGCCGGTCGCCTTGGCAAACTCTGCGCTGCCGTCGGCCAGCATGCGCACCTTGCCGCCGGTTTTCTGCTCGCGCGCCCAGGCGCCCATCACAAACGCGTCGTTCACGCTCAGGCACCAGATTTCATCGACACCAGCGGCCTTGAACTCGGCTGATTTTTCAGCAAAGCCCGGCACATGCTTGGCCGAACAGGTCGGCGTGAAGGCACCCGGCAAGGCAAACAGGGCAATCGTCTTGCCAGCGCTGGCGGCGGCGACATCGACCGGATTGGGGCCGAGGCTGCAGCCGTTGCCTTCCACTTCAACAAATTCCATCAGCGTGACTGCGGGAAGGGTATCGCCTACTTTGATCATGGGTGCTCCTTGGGTTAGACCTCAACGAAAAAATCACGTTGGGGCCGAGATTTTGACTCAGCTCAAGCGTCAATTCGGCACGCATGGGATTTGACATCGAATGCAAGCGGCACAGGCAAGGCTGAAAGCAAAAAGGCTCACCAGAGTGAGCCTTTTTGCGGTTAAACCGTCAAAGCCTTGTGGGCTTAAACAATCGCAGCCTTTTGCACCAAGCGGGTCACAACCCAGTTCTTGGTCTTGGAGATCGGGCGGCTTTCGGTGATCTCAATCACGTCGCCCGTGTGGTACTCGCCCTTTTCGTCATGGGCGTGGTACTTGCTGGAGAGGGAGACGATCTTGCCGTACAGCTCGTGCTTGACGCGGCGTTCGACCAGGACCGTCACGGTCTTGGCGCGC
Source organism: Polaromonas sp. (assembly GCA_028291905.1). GTDB lineage: Bacteria > Pseudomonadota > Gammaproteobacteria > Burkholderiales > Burkholderiaceae_C > Polaromonas. The sequence continues at coordinate 1,874 of JAQGNK010000050.1, read as the reverse complement.
TTGTCGCTTACCACCTTGCCAATCAAGGTGCGCTTGAGGGATGTTTTAGCTTCCGTCATTTTTTGGCTCCTTGCTTGACGATGGTTTCGGCCAGGATGGTCTTGGCGCGAGCGATGCTGCGGCGGGTGGACCGCAGGGTGGAAGTGTTGGTCAGTTGCTGCGTTGCTTTTTGCATGCGCAGGCCAAAGTGGGCTTTTTGCAGCTCTTTGACTTCGGCTTTCAAACCGTCAACGTCTTTTTGGCGCAGTTCAGTAGTGTTCATTTCTTCATTCTCCTGATTACTGGCCGATCATGCGGCTGACGAACGTCGTGCGCAGTGGCAGCTTGGCGGATGCCAGGCGGAACGCTTCGCGCGCCAGTTCTTCAGACACGCCGACAATCTCGAAAACGATCTTGCCCGGCTGGATTTCAGCCACGTAGTACTCTGGGTTGCCTTTACCGTTACCCATGCGCACTTCAGCAGGCTTTTGGGAAATCGGCTTGTCCGGGAAGACGCGGATCCAGATGCGGCCGCCACGCTTGACGTGACGGGAAATCGCACGGCGTGCGGCTTCGAGTTGACGGGCCGTCAGGCGGCCACGGTCGGTGCATTTGAGACCGAAGTCACCGAACGCCACTGAGTTGCCTCGTGTGGCGACGCCAGTGTTGCGGCCTTTTTGCACTTTGCGGTATTTTCTGCGAGCGGGTTGCAGCATGTTTATTCTCCGTGATTAGACCGATTACTCGGTCTTGGCACCGTCAGCTGCTGCAGCTGGCGCGGCTTTGCGGACGCGCTTAACGGTGTTGTTCGGGGCTTCGGCGCCAGATGCCTCGGCTGGTTTGTCGCTGCCGTCAGCCGGTGCGGTGTTGCCACCGATGCCGCTGCGCGGAGCACCGCGCGGGGCGCCGCGAGGCGCGCCACGGTCCGGACGATCGCCGGTACGGTCACCGGGACGGGCATCACGGCGAGGGCCGCGTGGGCGACGCTCTTCTTCAGCCGGCGTTTCCATCATGCGGGCGCCTGGTGCATCGCTGCGGCCCAGAGTGTCACCTTTGTAAACCCAGACCTTGACACCGATGATGCCGTAGGTGGTCTGTGCTTCAGAGGTGCCGTAGTCGATGTCGGCGCGCAGGGTGTGAAGGGGCACGCGACCTTCGCGGTACCACTCGCAACGAGCGATCTCAATGCCGTTCAGGCGGCCGGACGACATGATCTTGATGCCCAGGGCACCCAAACGCATTGCATTTTGCATGGCGCGCTTCATGGCACGGCGGAACATGATGCGTTTTTCAAGCTGCTGGGTGATGCTGTCGGCGATCAGCTTGGCATCAATTTCAGGCTTGCGAACTTCTTCGATGTTCACGGCAACCGGCACGCCCAGCTGGCGGCTCAGTTCCTTCTTGAGGTTCTCGATGTCCTCGCCTTTTTTGCCGATCACGACGCCCGGACGTGCCGAGAAGATCGTGATGCGGGCATTCTTGGCGGGGCGCTCGATCAGCACGCGGGAAACCGCAGCGCTTTTCAGCTTCTTCTTCAGGTATTCGCGCACCTTGATGTCTTCGGCCAGCATGCCGGCGAAGTCACGGTTGTTGGCATACCACCGGCTGGACCAGTTGCGGCTGATTGACAGCCGGAAACCGGTTGGGTTGATTTTTTGTCCCATATCCTGCTGCCCTTAGTTGCCAACGACCACGTACACATGGCACGTAGGCTTGCTGATGCTGTTGCCGCGGCCTTTTGCACGCGCGGAGAAACGCTTGAGCGTGGCGCCCTGCTCGACGTAGATCGTCTTGATCTTCAGCTCGTCGATGTCGGCGCCATCGTTGTGTTCAGCGTTGGCGATGGCGGACTCAACCACCTTCTTGATGATTCCAGCAGCTTTTTTCTGCGTGAA
>JAQGNK010000016.1 GCA_028291905.1 Polaromonas sp. | reverse complement strand
CGCCCACCATGGTCGGCAGGCTGGGGTTGATGGGATGCACGTCCTGGATGAACTGGTTGCGCAGGCCGCGCTTGAAGAGGGCGGTGCACAGCGTGGCGGTGCTGACGGTCTTGAGCTTGTCGCGGGTGGCGGGGCTGAGTGCCATGGATGTCTTTCGTTTTTAATAGATGTCGGGCTCGCCGATGGGCGCGCCGAACGAGGTTTCCAGAAAATCAAAATCGCAGCCGGTGTCGGCCTGCTGGATGTGGCGGGCGCTCATCCAGCCGTAGCCGCGCTCGAAGCGCTTGGGCGGCGCTGTCCAGGCTGCGCGGCGCAGGGCAAGCTCGTCGTCGCTGACTTCGAGGTGGATGCGCCGGGCCGGCACATCGACCGTGATCAGGTCGCCGGTTTTCACCAGCGCCAGCGGGCCGCCGATGTAGGCCTCGGGCGCGACATGCAGGATGCAGGCGCCGTAGCTGGTGCCGCTCATGCGGGCGTCCGAGATGCGCAGCATGTCCTTCACGCCTTGTTTCACCAGCTTGAGCGGGATCGGCAGCATGCCCCATTCGGGCATGCCGGGGCCGCCCTGCGGGCCGGCGTTGCGCAAAATCATGATGTGGTCGGCGGTCACGTCGAGGTTCTCGTCGTCCACGGCGGCCTTCATCGACGGGTAGTCATCGAATACCAGCGCCGGGCCGGTGTGCTGGAAGTAGCGCGGCGCGCAGGCGCTGGGCTTGATGACGCAGCCGTCGGGCGCCAGGTTGCCGCGAAGCACGGCCAGCGCGCCTTCGGCATAGATCGGGTTGTCGAGCGGGCGGATCACGTCGTGGTTATAGACTTCGGCGCCCACCAGGTTGTCGCCCAGCGGCTTGCCGGTGACGGTCAGCGCATCGAGCTTGAGGTGGTCTTTCAGCACGCTCATCATGCCGAGCATGCCGCCGGCGTAGTAGAAGTCCTCCATCAGGTAGGTGTCGCCGCTGGGCCGGATGTTGGCGATCACCGGCACCTTGCGGCTGGCCGCGTCGAAGTCGTCCAGACCGACGGCGCAATGCTCGCCGGCGCGGCGCGACATCGCGACGAGGTGGATGATGGCGTTGGTCGAGCAGCCCATGGCCATGGCGACGGTAATGGCGTTCTCGAACGAGGCGCGCGACAGCATCTTGGCAGGCGTCAGGTCTTCCCAGACCATGCCGACAACGCGGCGACCGCATTCGGTCGCCATGCGGATGTGGTTGGAATCGACCGCCGGGATCGACGACGCGCCGGGCAGCGTCAAACCAATCGCCTCGGCGATGCCGGTCATGGTGCTGGCCGTGCCCATGGTCATGCAGTGGCCGTGGCTGCGCGCAATGCCGCCCTCGACTTCGAGCCATTGCGCCGCGTTGATCTTGCCGGCGCGGCGTTCATCCCAGTATTTCCAGGTGTCAGAGCCCGAGCCCAGCACCTTGCCTTTGACATTGCCGCGCAGCATCGGGCCGGCAGGCATGTAGATGAAGGGTACGCCGGCGCTGAGAGCCCCGAGCACCAGGCCGGGTGTGGTCTTGTCGCAGCCGCCCATCAGCACTGCTCCGTCAATCGGGTGGCTGCGCAGCAGCTCCTCGACGTCCATGGCCCGCATGTTGCGGTAGAGCATGGTGGTCGGCTTGACCAGCGACTCGGACAGCGACAGGGCGGGCAGCTCCAGCGGAAAGCCGCCGGCCTGCAGCACGCCGCGTTTCACGTCCTCGACGCGCTGCTTGAAGTGGCCGTGGCAGGTGCCGATGTCGCTCCAGGTGTTGAGGATGGCGATGACCGGCTTGCCTTCCCAGTCCTGCGGGCCGTAGCCCAGCTGCATCACCCGCGAGCGGTGGCCGAAGGAGCGCACGTCGTCGGGGGCGAACCAGCGCGCGCTGCGCAGTTCCTGGTAGGTCTTTTGGGTCATGGGCTTGTGTTCCAGTTCAAATTCTGGAAGAAATTAAAGCACTAATATATTAGTGTGTCAATGATATGATTTACCCTGATCATTACCTCATCCACACGCAAAGACCGCATGAACGCCCTAGCGAAAGTTGCTCCGCTCAAACTGGACCGCACTCGCCAGTCCGCTCCCCAGGTGTTCGAGGCCTTGCGGGAGTTGATCGTTTCGGTCCAGCTCGAACCCGGCACGGTGCTGCAGCGCGCCGAGCTGGCCGAGCACTTCGGCGTGAGCCAGACGCCCATCCGCGATGCCCTGCAGCGCCTGGGCGAAGAGCAGCTGGTGGACATTTTTGCCCAGCATGCCACGGTGGTCAGCCGGATTGATCTGTCGGCGGCCCTGCAGGCGCATTTCCTGCGCCGCTCCATCGAGCTGGAAATACTGGCGACGCTGTGCGATCTTCCGGATGCCGGGCATGGCGAGCTGGTGCGGCGCCTGAACGCGAGCCTGGCGGTGCAGCAGGCAGCGCTCGAACCGCTGGACGTGGCGCAACTCACCCTGGCCGACCAGGCTTTTCATCAGACCCTGTATGAAGCCGCCAGCGTGGGCCCGTTGTGGAGCCTGGTGCGAAGGCAAAGCGGCCATGTGGACCGGCTGCGCCGCCTGAACCTGCCCGACAAAGGCAAGCCGCAGGCCATCGTGCGGGACCATCGGGCGATTGCCCAGGCCATCGAACGCAAGGATGCCCAGGCTGCGGAAAACGCGCTGCGCCAGCACCTGGCGGGAACGCTCGCCTTTGTCGATGACATCAAGCATCGTTTTCCAGACTGGATTGTCTGATCGGGGCGCCGGAGCGCAATCAGGCTGGTTTTGAATCACCGGGTTCAAGATTTCCGGTGGTTTGTGCTATTGAAGTAATAGCTGTTGGCGCAGTCTGTTCCTGCGCCAGAGGCCTGTTTGATGCATAAAAGGTAACTGCTCAGCCTCCCCGAATGGCTTCTTCCCGCCTTTGGGGAAGGTTGGGATGGGGGATTTTTGCAGCACTCACCGTGCTTGTTGCTCAGACGCTGTTTGACGGGCCAGCCAGAACACAGGCGCAGTGGCCGCACCACCTCCGCCAGCCCCCATCCCAGCCTTCCCCCAGCGGGGGAAGGAGCAAAACGGGCGCTTTTTCCAGCGCCGCGTCGGCCTGCCAAGCTCGGGCTTGCGCCGGAACATCAGGGCATGGTGTTCAGCAAGGCTGTCCCTTGCGCGCCAGCAGCCAGGCGGGCGCATCCTGCAGCGCCACCGGCCGCAGGAAGCGGTCCATGGCCGCGTCGCCGACCGAGGTCGTCATGGGCTGGGTGGACGAGGGCCACGGGCCGCCGTGCTGCTGCGCCGCCGTGACTGCCACGCCGGTGGGCACGCCGGCAAACAGCACGCGCCCGGCAATACCCATGGCGCCGCGCACCAGCGCGCGTGTCTCGTCCGACTCGTTGTCGGCGCCCCAGAGCGTGACCGTCAGGCTGCCGCCCACGGCCTGCAGCACCTGCAGCACTTCAGCCGCCGAGCCGGCACGCACGATCAGGCTGGAAGGGCCGAACACCTCTTCGCGCAGTTCCGCCCTGGCGATGAACTCTGCAGCGCCGACCTGGGCCAGGAAAGGGCGCGGCGCCTCGGGCGTGCCGGCTTCCTGCAGCAGCGCGAGGGCGCCGGCGCCCACCATGTGCTCCACGCCGGCGTCGAATGCCTGGCGCATGCCCGGCGTCAGCATGGAATGCGGCGTCTGGGCCGCGAGCGCCGTGGTCAGCTGCTGCACGAAGGCATCGCTTTGCGGCCCGTCCTGAAGCACGATCAGGCCGGGGCTGGTGCAGAACTGGCCGCAGCCCAGGCTGATCGAGCCCGCCAGCGTGGCCGCCAGCTCGGCGCCCTTGGCCGCGAGCAGGGCGGGCAGGATCACCACCGGGTTGGTCGAGCCGAGTTCGCCGTAAAAAGGAATCGGGCGCGGGCGTGCATTGGCAACCGCCTGGAGGGCAGAGCCGCCACGGGTCGAGCCGGTGAAGGCGCCGGCGGCGATGGCGGGGTGCTGCACCAGGCGCACACCGACATCGTTGCCGCCGCCCTGGATCATGCTGACCAGTCCGGCGGGCAGGCCCTGGGCTTGCAGTACCTCTGCAACCAGGCCCATGACGCGGTTCGACAACAGCAAATGGCCGGTATGGGCCTTCACCACCACCGGGCAACCGGCCGCCAGCGCCGAGGCGGTGTCGCCGCCCAGCACCGAAAACGCAAACGGAAAGTTGCTCGCGGAGAACATCGCGACCGGGCCCAGCGGGACGCGCTGGCGCACCATTGCCGGATGGCCTGCGGGCGGGCCGCCTGCGACCGCCGGATCATTGACGAAGTCAAACGCCACGCCGCGCTCGGCGATGTCGGCAAAGCGGCGCAGCTGGAAAGCGGTGCGGTCCAGCTCGCCATTCAGGCGCACCGGGCCGAGGCCGGTTTCCTGGTCCGCCAGCGCCACCAGCTCGGCGCGGTCCGCCTCCAGGGCAAGGGCCAGGGCGCGCAGCAAGGCCGCGCGCGTGCCGCCGTCGCTGGAGGACCAGTCCCCGAACGCAGCGCCGGCCGCGCTGGCGCAGGCGTCCACCTGCTCGGGCGTGGACGCGCAGAGGGGCTCGCCCAGAGGTTGGCCCGTGCGGGCCGTGATTGATTGCAGCATCTTCATTGTTTGTTCCAGTTCAGGTGATAACCCCTGCCAGCATAGTCAAATTCGACCAGCTCACCCATGTGGGTGCCACTTACTAGCGGCAGTTCCGCGATGTCCTTCACCGCAGGCGATGCATAGTAGGCGCGGATTTCCCTGATCAATCCGGTGGCCTCGTCAAATACATACCATTCATCGCCGCGCTGCGCCGTGCCGCTCTTGCGCTTCCAGTGGGTCCATTCGATGACCGCTTCGTTCGAGTCGCGGCTGACCAGCACTTTCTCGATGGTCCACTGGGAGCCCAGGTTCTCGACGCACCAGAGCCATTTCCTGCTGATGGCGTCGGCGCCGCGCCAGGGAATGTCGGGCAGGCCCGGCGGAAAATAATGAACCGCATCGGGCGTGAAGCAGCGCATCAGGGCGTCGTAATCGCCAGCGTTGCAGGCTTGGAAATAGCGGCGGATCAGGACTTCGTGCGGATGCATGTCGGTGGGGCTCATCGGGGGCTCCTGGTTGGGCGGCTTCAGGCTGCGGTTTGATTCGGTTCGGCCGGTGCGATGTCGGGCCGGCCCGCTTCGACCCAGGCCTTGTGCGCGGCGCGGGTCTCAGGGCTCGGCGGGTACAGGCCCCAGAGCTTTTCGCCAGCCTGCACGCGCAGCGCCAGATAGGCTTCCAGGTCGTCCTGCGCTTCGCACAGGTCGGCCATCTCCCCGGCGCAGTGGGCCGGAATCACGGTGATGTTGTCGCCGTCGCCATGGATCACGTCGCCGGGATAGACAGCCACGCCGGCGCAGCCAATCGGCACCTGCAGGTCGGCCACATGGTGGTAGGACAGGCGGGTGGTGGCGGTCACGCCTTCGCTCCAGATCGGGAAATCCATGCCTGACAGCTCAGTGCCGTCGCGAAAGGCGCCGTCGGTCACCACGCCGCGCGCGCCGCGCATCATCATGCGGGTGATCAGCATGTTGCCCATCGAGGCCGCCGCCGGGTTGCGGTTGCTGTCGATCACCACCACCTCGCCCGGTCGAACCTGCTCCACGCCCACCCATTGCAGGTTGTTGATGTGCGGCTCGGCGGTGAGGGTGGCATAGGTGTCGATGTCTTCGCGCGCTGGAATGAAGCGCATGGTGTAGGCGCGTCCGGCAAAGGCCTTGGTCTTTTTGTTCAGCGGCTTCAAGCCTACCAGCACGGGCTGGCGGTAGCCTTTTTTAAACAGCTGGGTCGTCAGGGAGCCGCTGGTGACCCTGGCCAGCCGGTCAAGCACGGCGTCGGGCACAAAGACCGGGTCCGGGCGAACCGGCGTGGGGGTGAAGGCAGCGCTGTCCATGAAGTCTTCCTGGTGTAGGGAACGGGGCGGTAAACGATTGGCCAGCGCTGTTTCCGTTTCCCTGTCTCAAAAGCTGGAACACCGGCGCCATCGGCTGGGGCCAGATCGTGCTGAAATGGCGTGCCGCAATGGTAGATAAACGAAACGCTCCTGCCAACCCGGTCCCTGCCGCTTTGTCCCGGGTTGTCTCACATACTGGAAATATTTTGGTGAAAGCAACTATTGGCGACGGAACCGCCTCGCTGGAAAAGGCGATGGACATTCTCGATGCTCTGGGCAATTCGGCGCAGGGTTTGAGCCAGGTGGAGCTGTCCAGGCATCTGGCCGTGCCGCGCACCACGCTGTACCGTCTGCTGGCCACGCTGGTGGCGCGCGGCATGGTCAGGCGCGACCCGCTGCGGCGCGTGTACTGCCTGGGTTTTCGCTGCTTCGAGTTGGCCCGCAATGCCTACGCCATGCCCGACCTGGCCGCCGCAGCCAGTGTCGAGCTGCGGGCGCTGCGCGACCTGACGGGTGAAACCACCTACCTGGCCATGCTCGACGGGCTGGAGGTGCTGTCGCTGGATCGCTGCGACGGCGCCCACAGCCAGCGCTCCGAGGCCGCGCTGGGCCAGCGCAAGCCGCTGCACTGCACCAGCCAGGGCAAGGCGATCCTGTCGGCGCTCGACCCTGCCGCGCGCGATGCCCTGCTGCAGGCCATCACGCTGAAGGCCCTGACGCCGCACACCATCACCGACCGCCGGCGGCTGCAGGCTGAACTCAAAATTACCGCCGCGCGGGGCTGGTCGGTCGATGACCAGGAAATCGTGCCGGGCGTGCGCTGCGTCGGCGCGCCGGTGGTGGACGCCGCCGGCAAGGTGCGCGGCGCCATCAGCGTGGCAGGCCCGGCCTACCGGATGACGCGCGAGCGCGTCGAAGGCCTGGGCCCCGAAGTGGCCGAAGCCGCGCGCCGGGTGGGCGAGCAGTTGCCGGTCGCAGCGCCCGCGCCGGCTTCGGTCGAACCCCGGGTGGTGCAGGGCCCCTGGGCATTTCGCGGCGAATTCGCGCGCTGGAGCGCCGCGCATGGCAGCCTGTTCTGGGCCGACAGCCTGGCCCCGTCCGTGCGCTGCTTCGATGGCCGCCAGGACCGGGAGCTGGCGGTGCTGGATGCGCCCTTGACGGCGCTCGTGGTTTGGGACGCGGCATTGCTCGCAGGCAGCCTGGGCGGCTACTGGCGCATCGACAAGCCGGGCAGTCCGGCGCCTGAAGTCAGTGAACTGCAGCCCTGGCCGGCAGGGCCGCCATCGGCCCTGTGCGCTGATGCGGCGGGCCGCCTGTGGACTTGCGAGCCGGCGGACGGCCTGCGCTGGCGGGTGGCGCGCTGGCCGGTGGAACCTGAAAGCCTGGCTGACGACAGCTGGAGCCTGGGCGAGGCGCTGCATGCCCTGGCCTGGGACCGTGCCGGGCAGCTGCTCTATGGCCTGGCGCAGGGCTCCGGCGAGATTCTTGTCATGCAGCGCGGCCAGCCGGCGGTGCGGCGGCTGGCGAGCATTCCCAGGGGGTCGGGCCGCCTGAGCGGACTGGCGGTGGATGGGGCCGGCTGCATCTGGACGGCGCTGCAGGGCGGCTGGAGCGTGGTCCGGTTTTCGCCCGATGGCAACCAGGACCGGGTCGTCGGGCTTCCAGTGCCTTGCCCGAGCGGCCTGGCCCTGGGCGGGGAAAACCTGGGCACGCTGTATGTGACCAGTGCGCGCCAGCCGGTGTCGCTGGAGGCGCTGGGCAACGCGCCCTTGTCGGGGCGGCTGTTTTCTATTCAGGCTGCCGAGTAGCTTGGGTTTTTGATTGAATCTGGCGCTGGCGCATGACCTGCTTGCGCTGGTAGCTATTGAAATCGTAGCGTTTTCGGATTTTTTGGCTTATTGGCTTTTGGTGGCCGCCGGGCAACCCGGCCAGCAGGCCTTAACACAGGCCAGGGCAACCGAAGCTGAATTGATAGCAACAAAAGCAAACTGCCCGGCGCACCAACTTGAGCCCTGCTGGCATACCCGCATCGCTCCTTCCCGCCAGCGGGGGAAGGAGGGAAACCGGCGCGCGGCCTTGATGCCTGCCAACCGCAAAACGTCCAGGCCCTGCCAAGGCCATGAGGGCTTGCTATTAATTTAGGTGCGGCTGCCCTGCGACAGAGACAAACAAGCTACGAATTCAATAGCGAAAAGTGCAGACGGACAGTGCTCGAAACCTGGTTTCAGCTAAAAAAACAACCCAACGAAATTCCTTGCGCACAGCCTTCAAGAAAGGTCGCGAAACCGCGCATAAAAAGACGCCCGGATTCCGCAAGGCAAGGGCGTCATGGCCTACCGCTCGAAGCCGTTTAAACGGCATTGGTTATTTACATGAGACAGAAATCGGTTTTTTGACCACATCTAAGTAGAAACGAGAATAAGCAAAACAAATTTCTAATACAGAATTCAATTCGGATTGCAGAATTTGTTTGTCTTGAAAATTCACCAGAAACTGTTGAACAGCTATGCAGTGGCTTGGGTTCACAGCACCGAAATGAATTCTGCATGGCGCGAGGGAGATAAACATGGAAGACAACGCAGGGCGGTTGCACTGGCTTTGAGGGCCTGCGCCGAGCCCCGGTAAACCACCACAGGATGGAGAAGAATGATGAGAATGACCCGGAAATATCAACCAGCCCAAGCGCTGTTCGCCCGAAAAACGCTGGTCGTCGCAGTGGCTGTTGCCTGCAGTTCGGCAGCCATGGCCATCGAGATTGATTCCGGCAGCGAGGATGTGAAAATCCGCTGGGACAACACGGTACGCTACAACCTGGGCACCCGCATGGAGGGGCAGGATGCGCGAATCCTCGCCAATCCGTCATACGACGAGTCCGATGCCAAGTTCAACAAGCATGACATCGTCACCAACCGGATCGACCTGCTGAGCGAAGTGGACGTCAATTACAAAAACAGGTTTGGCGCCCGTGTCAGCGGATCGCTCTGGTATGACAAGGCCTACGACGATCACAGCGTCAGGTCACCGGCCGCTGGCGGCGCGATTCCGACCAGCTACTTCAACAACCAGTACAACTCAAGTGTTTCCCGCTATGTGAACGGGCCATCCGGCGAAATCCTGGATGCGTTTGTCTGGACCAATTTCGACGTTGGCGTGGTTCCTGTCAATCTCAAGCTCGGCAGGCATTCGATTGTCTGGGGTGAAGGCCTGCTGCTGGGCGCTCATGCGGTGTCCTACTCCCAGGCCCCTGTGGACGGCCAGAAGGCCGTGTCCAGCCCCGGCATTGAAACCAAGGAAGTCTTCCTGCCGGTCAACCAGCTGTCGTTCAAGGCCCAGGTCACCAGCGACCTGACCATTGCCGGCCAGTACGCCCTGGAATGGAAGCCCCTGCGGGCGCCCAACGGCGGCACCTACCTGATGGGCGCCGACACCGCGCCCAATGTGGACCGGCTTGGCGTGGCGCCGAACACGGCTTTCACCAAGGCCGATGCGCTGACACCTTCGCAGCGGGGCAACTGGGGCCTGAGCGCGCGGATGAACGTCGAGGCGATCAACTCGACCGTCGGCCTGTACCACCGCAGGTTCACCGACTACAGCCCGGAAACCGGCTTGCAGTTCAACGCGCCGGGGCAGTTCCGCTTTGTCTATCCGCAAGGCGTCAAGCTGACCGGCGTGAGTTTTGCCCGGGCACTCGGCCCGGTCAGCTTTGGTTCGGAGTTTTCCTATCGCCAGAACGGGCACCTGAACACCAAAACCACGTTCTCCAACTACGCGGGCATGGACATCCGGGATACCGGCGCGCGCGGCGACACGATGCATGCGGTGGTCAACGGTGTTTATCTGCTGCCCAAGACGCCCTTGTGGGACACCGGCAGCCTGGTGGCCGAACTGGCCTACAGCCGGCTGCACAAAGTGACCGCCAACGAAGCCCTGTTCCGCGGCCAAGGCAACCTGGTCCGCGACCCTGCCGGCGCACTGGCCTGCACCAAAACCGGCGCACCCGCGAACACGCCGGGCGACAAGTCCGATTACTGCTCGACCCGCAATTTCCTGCAGATGGCGGTCAACTTCACGCCGCAGTACCTGGGCATCCTGCCGTCATGGGACCTGGACCTTCCGATGACCGTCAACTACGGCATCAAGGGTGTGTCCGCTTCGGGCAGCGGCGGCGCCGAAGGCGTGCTCGGCTGGTCGGTTGGCGCAAAAATGACCTACCAGACCAAGCACGAATTTTCGCTGCGGTATTCGGACAGCCGCGCGCCGAGCAAGTACAACGTCGCCGGCACCCAGCTCACTGGCGGCGGCGCCGCCGGCAGCGCCATCGGTGCGACCGACCGCGCCTGGCTGGTCTTTACCTACAAGACCTCGTTCTAACCATATTCACTGGAGACTGAACCATGAAATTCAAGCAAACACTCTGCGCCACCGCGCTTGCCCTGCTGGCCGCACCCGGCTTTGCCGCCGTCAGCGCCGAAGAAGCCAAGAAGCTGGGCAGCACGCTGACCGAATTCGGCGGTATCAAGGCCGGCAATGCTGATGGCAGCATCCCGGCCTACACCGGCGGGATAGAGGCACCGCCGGCGGACTACAAGCCAGGCAGCGGCGTCTGGGCCGATCCCTACAAGGCTGACAAGCCCTTGTTCCGCATCGACTCGAAAAACATGCAGCAATATGCCGCCAAGCTCAGCGAAGGGCAGATGAACCTGATGAAGCTCAACCCGAGCTACTACATCGATGTCTACCCGACTCGCCGCAGCGCGAGCTTTCCGGACAAGGTGCTCAAGGCCACGGTGCGCAACGCGACCACCTGCAAGCTGGTCAAGGACGGCCTGGCGGTTGAAACGCTGTGCCGTGGCGGCCTGCCGTTCCCGATCCCCAAGACCGGCCAGGAAGTGATCTGGAACCAGTCGCTGCGCTACCAGGGCGATACGGCGATTACCACCTCGTCATCGCGCTCATGGGTGGTTGATTCGGCCGGCACCCCGACCATGACGGCGCAGCAACAGACGCTGACCGATGGCGTCTGGTACCAGACCGACATGGAGGACCGCGACCCGACCATGGCCTGGCGCGTGTACTCGGTGACCACCGCACCGGCCCGCAAGGCAGGTGAAGCCACCGGCCTGGTCGACTACATCGACCCGGTGGACAAGCCGCGCCGCGCCTGGAGCTACACACCGGGCCAGCGCCGCGTCAAGCAGTCGCCCGAGTTTGCCTACGACACGCCGGTGGCCAGCATGGGCGGCGTGACGCTGTTCGACGAACTGTTCGTTTTCTCGGGAAAGATGGACCGCTTTGACTTCAAGCTCAACGGCATGAAGGAGATGTACCTGCCCTACAACTCGTACAAGAACGTGTTTGAATGCCCGGCGCCCGCCATGGCGCTGCTGCCCAAGTTTGCCAACCCGGCCTGCGAGCGCTGGGAACTGCACCGCGTGTGGGTCGTCGAAGCCACGCTCAAGCCCGGTATGCGCCATGCGTATTCCAAGCGCATCTACTACTTTGACGAAGACATGACCGGCGCGGCCAACTACGATGCCTATGACCAGAACGGCCAGCTCTACCGCACCATGTTCAACGGCATGATCAACCTGTACGACAAGAAATTGCCATGGGCGGTTCGCCAGGTCATCTATGACTTCAACAAGGGCATGTATGCCTACACCAATGACGTGACCGTTGGCGGTTACCAGCTTGCTGCCAAGGCCAAGACGGAGCGGGAGCTGAACCCCGAGGCCATCGTGGCGCGTGAGACGGCACGGTGATGCAAATGGCTGCCAGGACGGGAAACATGGTCTTGCGATGCCGTCCCCTGCTGGCCAGCCTGCTTGTCGCGGGAACGGCGCTCGCGCTCGGCGCGGCGCCTGCCGCCCAGCGCGCTAGCCTGCCTGACCCGCTGGACCTTCCCACGCAACCGTCGGCGTATGCGAGCAAAGGCCTGGCCAGCGGCATCGCGCGGCAGGGCCGGCAGCTGATTGCCGTCGGGCCGCGCGGCCTGATCCTGGTGTCCAGCGACGCGGCAGCCACCTGGAAGCAGGTAGCCAGCCCGGTCAGCTCTGACTTGGTGTCGGTCAAGTTCACCGGCGAAGGCAGTGCCTGGGCGGTTGGGCATGACGCGGTCGCGCTGCGCACTACCGACGGCGGCGCCACCTGGCAAAAAGTGCTCGACGGCCGGTCGGTGCTCACGCTGCTGCGCGGCACCTACACCGCCCGCGCCAAGGCGGGCAATGCGGCCGCGGAGGCGTTGCTGCCGGAGATCGAGCGTTCCATGGCGCAGTCCGCCACGCCGGACGCGCTGCCGTCGCCTTTTCTGGATGTCTGGTTCGCCGATGCGAACGAAGGCTATCTGGTGGGCGCGTTCGGCCTGATCCTGCGCACCACCGATGGCGGCAAGCAATGGGAGCCGTGGATTGAGCAGCTCGACAATCCGCGCAGTTTTCACCTGTACGCCGTCACCGGCGAGGGCAGCGAGCGCTACATTGCCGGAGAGCAGGGCCTGCTGCTGCGCCTGGATGCGACGGCCCAGCGTTTCGTGAAGGTTGAAACGCCATACGCCGGAACCTACTTCGGCCTGGATCTCAAGGGCTCGCGCCTGGTGGCCTTCGGCTTGCGCGGCAATGCCTATGCGCAGCCCGGTTCGGGCGCCGCCTGGCACAAGATCGAGACCGGCGTCGATGCCCATATCGTCTCCGCCATCAACCTGGCCGACAACCAGCTGATGCTGGTGTCGCAGGCCGGCCAGGTGCTGGCGGTGTCGCCTGACCTGCGCAGCACCACCGTGCTCAAGACCCCAGCCATGGGCGAGGTGCTGGGCGCTGTGGCCAGCGGCCCCAGGCGCATCGCACTGGCACGACTGAACGGCGTTGGCGCGGTCGAGATCGGCGACACCGCCGTCTCTGAGCTGCCCATCCGCTGATACGACACATGAAAGAGACACCACTATGAGCGGCCACGCCGGAAACCCCGCCATGCCTGTGATCCGGGACTTGCGCGATTTCGATCCGCGTTCCGGCAACCTGCTGGAACGCTTCATTTTCAACAACCGCGCGCCGGTGCTGCTGGTCTGCCTCATCGCGACGCTGATCCTGGGCTTCTTCGCGACACGGCTCGATGTGAATGCGAGTTTCGAGCGGATGATGCCGTCGTCCAGCCCGTACATCAAGAACTACCTGGCCAACAAGGCCGAGCTGCCGGGCCTGGGCAACACCATCCGCATCGTCGTCGAGAACAAGACCGGCGACATTTACGACAAGGAGTACCTCGAAACCCTGCGCAAGCTCAACGACAAGCTCTACCTGGTGCCGGGCGTTGACCGCTCCTGGATGAAGTCGCTCTGGATGCCCATCGTGCGCTGGCGCCAGGTGACGGAGGAGGGCATCACCGGCGGCGCCGTCATGCCGGCCGACTACAGCGGCACGCCCGCATCCATCGAGAAGCTGCGCACCAATATCTCGAAGGCCGGCATTGTCGGCAGCCTGGTGGCGAACGACCTGAAATCGACCATGATCGTCACGCCGCTGCTGGACACCCATCCGCAAACCGGCCAGCCGCTGAACTACGGCGAATTTTCCAAGACACTGGAGCGCGACATCCGCTCGTTCGAGAGCGACAAGGTCGGCGTTTATATCGTGGGCTTCGGCAAGATCGTCGGCGACCTGATCGACGGCCTGTACAAGGTGATGCTGTTCTTCGGCGTCTCCGTCGCGGTGGCGGCGGTGTTTGTCTATTTCTACACCCGCTGCCTGCGCAGCACGGTGCTGCTGGTGACGGTGGCTGTGGCCGGCGTGGTCTGGCTGCTGGGCCTGATGCACCTGCTGGGCTACCAGCTCGATCCGTACTCCATCCTCGTGCCTTTCCTCATCTTTGCCATCGGGCTGTCGCACGGCGCGCAGAAGATGAACGGCATCCTGCAGGACGTCGGACGCGGCACGCACAAATACGTGGCCGCACGCTACACCTTTCGCCGCCTGTTCATGGCCGGTCTGACCGCGCTGCTCACCAACATCGTCGGCTTCGCGGTGCTGATCATCATCGACATCCCGGTGATCCGCGACCTGGCCATCACGACCAGCATCGGCGTCACGGTGCTGATCTTCACCAAGCTGGTGCTGATCCCGGTCACCCTGTCCTATATCGGCGTGAGCCCCGCCGCCGCCAAGCGGGCGCTGGTGGAAGACAGCGACGTCCAGCAAGGACGCGGCATGCTGGCCACGCTGTGGCAGGGCCTGGACCGGCTGACGGAGCGCAATGGGGCGATTGCCGCCATTGCAGTGGCTTTCCTTCTCACGGCGGCCAGCGCCTGGGTGATGCGCGACCTGCGCATCGGCGACCTCGACCCCGGCGCGCCCGAGCTGCGCGCCGATTCACGCTACAACAAGGACAGTGCCTTCATCACCCAGCATTACGGCCTGTCGAGCGACCAGTTCGTTGTGATCATGAAGACCGATGAAGACGGCTGCCGCTATTACGACTCGCTGCGGCTGATGGACCAGCTGGCACTGCAGCTGCGCCAGACGCCCGGCGTGCAGGCCACCAACTCGATGGCCGACATGACCCGCTTCATCACCTCCGGCCTGTCCGAAGGCAGCGGCAAATGGCTGACGATCAGCCGCGACCAGGCCATCACCAATGCGGCGGTATCGGCGGCCATGATTTCATCGCCCGACATCACCAACCAGAAATGCTCGGTGTCGCCGCTGATCGCCTACCTGAGCGACCACAAGGCCGACACGCTGACGCGGGTGCTCAAGGTCAGCGAAGACTTCGCCGAGCGCTACAACGCCCCCGAAGGCGCCAAGCAGCCGACGCGCTTCCTGCTCGCGGCGGGCAGCGCCGGCATCGAGGCGGCGACCAACATCGAGGTCGAGCGCGGCGTCATCAAGATGTACCTGGCCGTCTATGGCGCCACCGCCTTGCTCTGCCTGCTGACGTTCCGCAGCCTGCGCGCCACCATCGTGGCGATGATTCCGCTCATCATCACGACCATCTTGTGCAAGGCGCTGATGGTGTGGCTGGGCATTGGCCTGAAGGTGGCCACGCTGCCGGTGATCGCGGTCGGCGTGGGCGTGGGCGTGGACTACGCGCTTTACCTGCTGAGCGTGCAGCTGGCGATGCAGCGGCAAGGCGCCACGCTGAAAGAGGCCTATCGCCGCTCGCTCGACTTCACCGGCCGCGTGGTCGCGCTGGTCGGCCTGACGATGGCCGCCGGCGTGATCACCTGGGCCTGGTCGCCCATCAAGTTCCAGGCCGACATGGGCATCCTGCTGAGCTTCATGTTCCTGTGGAACATGGTCGGCGCCCTGGTGCTGATTCCGGCGCTGTCGCACTTCCTGCTCAATCCCCGGCCGAAGCAGCTGGCTGCCGACCTGCAGCCATCGCTGGCTTAACCCCGGTAACCCGGGTAAGCCGGGTAATCCGATTCATAAAAAACTGGAGTGGAAATGTTTGATTTGCTGATGAGCGCCGACATGATGGTGGCCGACCCCGACGGCATGGCCGAGCTGCTGGTGTCCAAGCTCGGGATTTATGGCCACCCGCGCTGGCGCCAGGCCTTCGAGGATCATCCCTACATTGCGCATTTTCTGCGCGTGCACAAGTCGCTGGCGATTTCGCCGACCCGCGTCGAGCCGCAGTGGCACCTGGACAAGCCCAACCTGGGCGACCCGATGTTCCACGACTTCCTCGACAGCCTGATGGCCTACCAGGGCGCACACCGCCCGATGCTGACGCATTCCATCGTGCTGACCTTGCCGAAACCCCGTTTCTCGGCGCTGGTGGACAAGCTGATGCGCCGCAAGCTGCGCTTTCGGCTGGCGCAGCGCACGCCCGACATGCCGTTCGACCGGCTGTGGCTGGGCGTCACGCCCGAAGACCCGCATTACGAACCGTCGGTGGACGGCGGCCTGTGCATCGAGGTCATGTGCAACGAGCCGCTGCAACTGCCGCTTGAGACCTTTGCCATTCCCGCACCGCAGCTGCCCAGCCCGGAGCCGGGCCAGATGGTCCGCGTCTCGGCGCGCGGCTACCTGGTGCGCGACCTGGACGAAACCCTGCGCAAGGTCTCGGCCAACCTCGACTGGGAGCCCGGCGCGCCGGTGCAGGCGCTGGAGAAGGAAGGCTACCGCAAGGCAACGATGAAGTTCGGCCTGGCCAACAGCGCCACGCTGGACGTGATCGAAGCCACGCGCTGGGACAGCGACGCCGGCGTTTACCTCAATTCATGGGGTCCGGGCCCGTATTACATCCGCATCGCCGTCAACGGCCTGGCGGCCAAGGCCGAGGACCTGAAGGCGCGCGGCACCCGCTTCACCTGGATCGAAGAGTCCGAGGCGGTCGGCGGCAAGCCGCTGATCCGGATCGACCCGGCGGAGCTGCGCGGCCAGCTTTTCGAGTTCCACGAACTTTAATCACCATGGGATCGATGACCATGCATGCTGCACCTTCACTACTGCCTGGCGCCAAACCGTTGGAACCGGCGGTTTGTATAGAGCGCGATGGCCGGATCGGCTGGATCGTTCTGAACCGGCCGGGGCAGATCAATGCCATCAATGACGACATCCGGCGCGGCGTGCCCCAGGCGCTGGCCGAGCTGGAGGCCGACCCGGCCATCTGCGTCATCGTCATCCGTGGCGAAGGCGCGCGCGGCTTTTGCGCCGGTGCCGACATCAAGGAAAGCCGTGGCCTGGAAACCTCGCTGCAAGTGCGGCGCCGGATGGAAAAAGCCCGCTGGATCGAAGCGCTGGACCGGATCGAAAAACCGGTGATTGCGGCCATCCACGGGTTCTGCATGGGCGGCGGCATGGAACTGGCGCTGGCCTGCGACATCCGTTTTGCTGCGCCGGATGCGGTGTTCGCCTTGCCGGAAACAGGCCTGGGCCTGATTCCGGGCGGCGGCGGCACCCAGCGCCTGTCGCGCGTGGTCGGCGCGGGCCGGGCGATGGACATCCTGCTGACCGGCGAGCGCATGAATGCCGAGGAAGCGCGCGCCATCGGCCTGGTGAGCCGGGTGGCCAGCTCGTGCGAGAGCTTTGTCAGCGAGGTGGCAGCGCTGGCCAGCCGCATTGCCGCCAAGCCGCCGATGGCAACCGCTTTTGTCAAGCAGGCCGCCCGTGCGGCAACCCGGGTGGACCTCAAGAGCGGCCTGGACCTGGAGCTTGAATTGTTCTCGCTGCTGGCGCCGATGCAGGATGTCAAGGAAGCCGCGCTCGCTTTTCGCGAGAAGCGCACCGCCCAGTTTTCGGGCCAATGAACATGGAAGAAAAAACGATGACAAGCGGAAAGCTGGCCGGCCGCGTGGCCATCGTCACCGGGGGCGGCAACGGCCTGGGCGCCGAGTGCGCCAAGGTGCTGGCCCTGCACGGCGCGCGCGTGGCGGTGACGGACATTAACCTGGCGGCGGCGCAGGAGGTCGTGGCCGCCATCGAGACGCAAGGCGGCCAGGCCCTGGCGGTCAAGACCGATGTCAGCCTGGAGGCGGACATCAAGGCCATGGCCACCACCGTGTCGGCGCACTGGGGCCGCATCGACGTGCTGCTCAACAATGCGGCCGCGCTGGACACCAAAACCCGCCATGCCGACCGCGATGTCTGCAATGTGGAGATCGAGGCTTGGGACTGGACCATGGATGTCAATGCGCGCGGCGCGATGCTGTGCTGCAAGCATGTGATTCCGGAAATGCTTAAGACCGGCGGCGGCTCCATCATCCACAACTCGTCGGGTTTCGGCGTGATGGGCGACGCCTCGCTGACCTCCTATGCCTGCTCGAAGGCCGCTCTGCTCGCCCTGAGCCGCATGGTGGCGGCGCAGTACGGCAAGCAGGGCATCCGCTCGAATGCCATCGTCATCGGCTTCGTGCTCAATGAGCATGCCCAAAAATCGGTTCCCGAAGAGATCAAGCAGATCCTGCTCGACCAGCATCTGACGCCAACGCTGGGCAGCCCGCGCCAGATTGCCGATGTGGTGGCTTTCCTGGCCAGCGACGAGGCCTCTTTCGTCACCGGCCACACCATGATGGCCGACGGCGGCTTCACCAGCCATGCACCGTCGCTGGTGCCGATGCGCCAATTTTTTGAACGTCAAGGAAGCAACAAGTTATGAGCCTCTCCCTGCATTCGGTCCTGGTGACCCAGCATGCGCGCATGCTGCGCAACATCCTGGCCTGGCTCGACAAGGCGCAGGCGCATGCCGATGCCAGGTCCACCGAGAGCGGCAGTTACCTGCCGCTGCGGCTGGCACCCGACATGCTGCCATTCGACAAGCAGGTGCTGATCGTCTGCGAGGTGGCCAAGCTCGGCGCTTCGCGCTTGAGCGGCGTGGAGATGGCGGCCGTGGCGCATGAAGACACCACCCTTCAGCACCTGCGCCAGCGTCTTGAGCAGACCATCACTTATCTGGATGCTTTGAGCCCGGCGCAGGTCGATGGCAGCGACATCCAGGAGATTGTGGTGCCGCAGCGCGGCAAGGAAGCCCTGGTGTTCAACCGCCCTGATTTTGTCCAACGCTGGGTGCAGCCCAACTTCTTCTTTCACGCCACGACCATTTATGCGCTGCTGCGCCACGCCGGCGTGGAACTGGGCAAGGCCGACTACCTGGGCATTCACTGAGCGCTTGAGCCAGGGCGAAACCATCCTGGCGCTCCATCACGGCGTTCAGGCCCAAGAAGCATTATTGCTATTTAATTTATAGCTACTTGCGCATGATCTGACTGCGCTAGAGGTCTATTTGATAGGTAAAACAGGTTTGCTGATCAATAGGAATGGGTTCTGAAAAGAGAGCCTGAAACAATAATGGTCCGTGCGGGCCATAGTTGTTTCAAGACGGGGTTGAATGCGGAAATAGGCTGCCGGGCACCGGAATGCCATCGGGCGGCGCCAACGCGGCAGGCAGGCAAGGCCGGCGCTTTTTGTGCTGTTCGGCCGGCGTCCCGGGTGGCCAGTTCGTAGGCCTTGAGGTCGAAGCCCGGCGCCGCTACCTCCTCATTCCAATCCGCATTGAAAACGATAACTGCGTTGCTTCGCCTTGCCGTGCCAAAGCCTGTTCTCCGGCTTCGTGCCTTGTTCTCGCTTCCAATGCGAATTGGAATCAGGCGCCACGCAACCAAGCTCGCCGGGTCGCCCAATACCC
Source organism: Polaromonas sp. (assembly GCA_028291905.1). Lineage (GTDB taxonomy): Bacteria > Pseudomonadota > Gammaproteobacteria > Burkholderiales > Burkholderiaceae_C > Polaromonas. The sequence goes on along the minus strand of JAQGNK010000016.1, from coordinate 1,830 downwards.
CGGCAATACGGGGCTTGGTGGGCCTGTAGGGGTTTACAAAATTTCTTGGGTCAGCGGTTGGACAACAGTCCGCGTGCCATGAGATTGGTAAAAAAGGCCTGCAACCCGAAGGTCCACGGCGTGATGCGGTCACTCAGGTTCACCGTGTTCACCAAGGCGCCCAGCTTGGGGCTGGAGATGGTCACCACGTCACCCACATGGTGGGTGAAACCGCTGCCCGCCGCGCCGCGGTCCTGCGTAGGTGCAAACATGGTGCCCAGGAACAGCATAAAACCGTCGGGGTACTGGTGGTGCGGCCCCAGGGTCTGGCGCACCAGGTCCAAGGGGTCGCGGCTGATTTGCGACATGGAGCTTTCGCCGCGCAGCACAAAACCGTCGGGCCCCCGCACGTCAAGGCTCACGGTACAGCGCCGCACGTCGTCGAGCGAGAAAGTATTGTCAAACAGACGGATGAAGGGCCCGATTGCGCAGGAGGCATTGTTGTCCTTGGCCTTGCCCAGCAGCAGGGCACTGCGGCCTTCGAAGTCGCGCAGGTTGACGTCGTTGCCCAGGGTTGCGCCCTGGATCTCACCGCGGCTGTTGACAGCCAGCACCACTTCCGGTTCGGGGTTGTTCCAGGCCGAACCCGGATGAATGCCAATCTCGGCGCCGGTGCCCACCGAGGCCAGCACCGGCCCCTTGGTAAACACCTCCGCGTCAGGGCCTATGCCGACCTCGAGGTACTGCGACCACAAGCCCTGGCGCACCAGCAGTTCCTTGAGTTGCTGCGCCTTGGCCGAGCCGGGCACCAGGCTGGCCAGCGATCCGCCCAGCAGTTCCATCACCCGGCCACGGATCGCCTCGGCCTGGATGGCGTCGCCCTTGGCCTGCTCCTCGATCACACGCTCTACCAGGCTGGAGGCAAAAGTCACACCTGCCGCCTTGATGACCTGCAGGTCACAGGGCGCCAGGAAATGCAGGCCCTCGGCGTTGCCGTTTGGCTGCCGGCTGTTGTGAAACAACGTGTCAACGCTGCCGGCATAACGGCCCGGCGTGGCCCGCACCAGCGCGGCCGGGTCGGCCGACTCAAGCAGTCCACTCATGGTGGGCACTGACTGCGACAGGTCAAACACACCGTCAGCGCGCAGGGCCACCACGCTGGGGCCGGCGGGCTGAGCCGCGCCCCCGTCCGGAATCCAGGCGCGGCCAACCAGCGTCCCGCTCATCTTGTCTTCAGGCAGCCAGTCCATTCAGTACCTCCGGATTCACAGGGTTTTTCGGTCCATCACCGCAGAAAAAACCGATCAGGTTATCCGCGGCCAGGTTGGCCATCGCCAGACGGGTTGGCCCGGTCGCGCTGCCGATGTGCGGCGTCAGCACTATGTTGGCCTGCTCTAGCAGGCTGGGGTGAACCGTGGGCTCATCTTCATATACATCCAGGCCTGCGGCGGCAATGCGCTTGTCGCGCAGCGCCTGGGCCAGCGCCGCGTCATCCACAATGCCGCCGCGCGCAATGTTGACCAGCGTCGCGGTTGGTTTCATCAGCGCTAGCTCGGCCGCGCCAATGGCATGGTGCGAGGTTTTCGAGTACGGCAGCACCAGCACCAGATGGTCGGCACTGCGCAGCAGCTCATCCTTGCTGACATACCGGGCGCCGGTTTCGCGCTCAAGGCTTTCTTCCAGCCGCGAGCGGTTGTGATAAATCACCTTCATCCCAAAACCAAAGTGGCCGCGGCGGGCCAGGGCCTGTCCGATGCGGCCCATGCCCAGAATACCCAGCGTTGAGCCATGCACGTCGCAGCCAACCAGCGTGTTGTATTGCCACCGGGTCCACTGCCCGGCGCGCAGGTA
>JAQGNK010000014.1 GCA_028291905.1 Polaromonas sp. | reverse complement strand
TATGGCGGCGTGCTGCGCTTTGACGGCCAGCTCAGCGTGTTCGATGCGCGGGTCGGGCCGTGCTACCGCTGCCTGTTCCCGGAGCCGCCGCCGCTGGAGCTGGCGCCCAACTGCGCGCAGGCCGGCGTGCTCGGCGTGCTGCCGGGCGTCATCGGCTCGCTGCAGGCGACCGAGGCCATCAAGCTGCTGACGGGCATCGGCTCACCGATGATCGGCCGCATGCTGATCTATGACGGGCTGGACCTGAGCTTCAACACGATCCATATCGCCAAGGCGGCGGACTGTCCGGTCTGCAGCCATGCCGCGCACGAGATCACCCTGCAGGAAACGGTCATGGTCTGCGCCGCGCCCGTCGGCCGGTCAATTTCAGCGCGTGCGCTGCAGGACAGGCTGCAGACGCAGGACGGCCTGGTGCTGGTGGACGTGCGCAATCCGCCCGAATGGGCGCCGGGCCGCATACCGGGCGCGCTGGGCTGGCCCAAGCCGGAGCTGGAAAGCGCCTTGAACCAGAGCGGCGCTCCACCGCTGCCCAAGGACCGGGACATCGTGCTGATCTGCCAGAGCGGGATTCGCAGCAGCGCGGTCATCAAGTCGATGGTCGTGGCGGGCTACGACGCCGACCGGCTCTACAGCCTGGAGCAGGGCATGTCCGCCTGGCCCGGCGCGGTTCAGGCGGCCTGAGAAACCAGAGCGCCTTTTCATTGCACATCAACAGCCAATCAATGACCGGCCGCACCCACGGGCAATGCCTGCCGTGGCCGCCTGCGACAAACCTCCATCAAGGACACACCCATGGACATTGACCAGCCATTGCCCGCCTCTGCTGACCACCTCATCCGCCAGATTGCCGCGCTGGCGCCCGCGGGCCTGCCTGCATCGCCGACAGTTGTCGAGCAGCTCAGGGTCATCACGCAGCAGCTGATCGACACCTTCAAGGCCGATGGAAAACTCGATCACAGCCCGATGGCGCTGGCCATGAACCGCACGGTGGATCTGCACCGCGAGGCCGCCCAGATGCGGCTCAAGGGCGCGCGCGTGCTGATCACCGGCGGTGCCGGCTGCGTCGGCTCGGCGCTGATTCCCCTGCTGCTCGAACTGGGCGCCAGGGACATCGTCATCGTGGACATTGCCGAGGATGCCGGCAGCGGTGCCGCTCCGGGCGAGCCGGCGGGCGCCGGGAACACGGCGGTCTTCCGGGTCGATATCCGGGATGTCGAAGGGCTGGATGCGGTGTTCTCACGGGTCAGGCCGCAGGTGGTGTTTCACCTGGCCTCCATCCGCGAGCCCGGCCGGGCCGAAGCCGTGGTGCGCGAAGCCATCGAAACCAATGTCTTCGGCACCCGCAACGTCATCCAGGCCTGCCTGCGCCACGGCGTGGAAGACGCGATTTACTCGTCCACCGGCAAATGCTTTGCCTATGTGACCGACCATGTGTACACCGGCAGCAAGAAGCTGGCCGAGGCGCAATGGGTGGCTGCCGCGCGTCGCAGCCCCTCAACGCGCTTTCGCTGCACCCGCTTTACCCATGTGCTGGAAAACGGCGTGGTCACGCACGACATCATGAGCGGCATTGCCAGCGGGCTGGTCGGCCTGCACGGGCCGGACCGCTACTTCAACATCCAGAACCTGCGCCAGGCGACCCACCTGCTGGTCAACGCGCTGGCGCTGGCCCGGCAGACGCCGGCCGACGGCTTCTGGTCAGCGGTCGATCTGGGCTGGCCGGTCAACACGCTGGAGCTGGCGCTCTACAACATCCAGCGCAGCGGCCAGCCAGTGGCGCTGTACTTCCTGGGCGTGCCCAAGGGCTATGACGAAGCCTTTTTCCGGGGCCAGTTCTGCTGGGACGGCGAGACCCCGTACCATCCGCTGCTCAATGCGCTGGAGGCGCATGCCAGCTTTGAAGACAGCAGCGGCACGATGGTCGGCGCCAGGGTGCAGCCTTTCAGCGAGGCCGCGCTGGCCGCTGAACTGGACCGGCTGGAGAGCGCCCTGAGCGATGCCATGGGCGATGTCGGCGATGTCAAGAACGCGCTGATCGAGGCGGTGGCCGGCCTGGCGGGCGCCATCTTCGGGGCGGCCGATATGGAGCGGCTGATCGATGTGCTCTGGTGGGGCAGCGCCCCGGTCTGTGCCGGTGCGAACGCCAGCGAGGCCAGGCGCTTCAAGCTGGTGATCCGCCTGCTGACGGACGCCGTCCTGGCCGGGCTGGCCCACCTGCACGGCGCGCTGCCGGCGCAAAGCCGCAAAAAGCTGCTGGACGTGGCCCAGACCCTGGCCCAGGTGGACAGCCTGAGCGTGCAGGCGCACAAACTCAGCGCTTTGCTAGCAAAGCAAGGTCAACTAAGACTGATGAGCCTCCCTCGTGATATGGCAATTCAAACTGAAGCTCAACACTCATAAATACTTGATGAGTTGAGACACCTGTAATTAACCTGAAGCTGTTCAATGTGCTGGTCCTGGCAAGACCAGTCAGGGGCAAGGCGAGTTTGCCATCAGGCCGCGCGCCTTAGGCTTGTGAGCAGGGGTGACCCATGAAGCGGACCGGCCTTGAAATAGGCCAGTACAAGAACAAAGGACAGTAAGAACAGGGACGTGAAAAAGGGCCTCGAAAAGCTCTTTTGGATTCAATTCAAATGATTAACAGCCCGGCGGGCTTTATCACCCGGTTTAACTGCACCTCTCTTGCTCTGCGAGCGTCAGGCTTGCCTAGCAGGCGTAGCGCGACCAGTAGTAGGAGCTGACCGACGGGTTGTAGCCCGGGTTGGCGACCTTGGCGATGTACTTGGTATTTGAATAATTCACAATGTTGCCAGTCCAATACTGCTTTCCTTGAACCCAGTTGGCGGCGTTGCAAGACGTGGGCGCATTCGCTACTGGCGTTACCGCCCTTACTGGAGCGACGTATCCACCGGCCGCTGACTTGAAGATTGAGTGGTACTGAAAATCTGACTGGGCCACGCCGCTGAACGAGTTCAAATCCCAGGAGCCGCTGTTGGCTTGCGCACGATCGCGCTGGAACGACCAGTAAGAAATCATGCCCACGCCATTGTTCTTGGCAAAGTCTGCCACCGTTTGCGCATCACTGTGCGTGAAGACCGAGCCGTCATCGTTCTTTCCGATCATTGGTGTCATACCCATCATGGCGTGCAATTGCGCCTGCGACTTGCTCGTATAGAGGTCCTGTATCTGGGCGACCGCCGCGCGGAACGTCATGATCGTGGCTTGGCCCACTGTTGAAGGAGACACCATGGTCCAGATGTTCTCCAGGCCGAAGCTCTGGCTCATCACAACAATCCTGTCGATCTGAACCCCTGCATTGATCGTCGTGCGCAGCAAGTTCATCGAGTTGGCGCTGAAGCCTTGTAGCCAGCCTGGGAGAGAAATCGAAATAAAGATGTCGGGGTACTTAGCCTGGAGCCGGGCCAGAACACGAGCCCGGCGGGCATTGCCTTCGGCATTGAACTGCTGATGGCCCTCGATGTCGAAGTCCAGGCGTCGGGTTCCCGCATCGCTCATCAGCTTATCTATCATGTTGAACAGCTGGTTGTCGTCCTTGCAGGCAATCTCGGCAAACGTACCGGCCGCGCCGCCGAAGGCAAGCGTTAACTTTCCGCCAGAGGCGATATAGCTGCGGGCATCGGAAAGCTTTTCCTGAAATCCTATGTCCATAGCGCAACTTCCCCTGGTAACGGCAAAGGCAAGCATGGCGCTGGTCATGCCTGCATTTTGCTTCGCACTGTTGAGCGAGCCACCCCAGGAATGGA
>JAQGNK010000557.1 GCA_028291905.1 Polaromonas sp. | reverse complement strand
GGTAAAAACCAAATCAGCCAATTGCGCATGGCTGCCGCCGCTGTTGGCGACTTCGAGCACGGCCTTGCCGGCTTCCTGGTGCAGCATCCAGCTCAGTTGCGGCGCGCTGGGCGGCGCACCGGCAGGCTGAACGAAGATAGGGACCGAGTAGCGCAGCACAAACTGCAAGCCCTTCTTGCCTTGCGTATCCACCGGCAATTCGTCGATGATGACGCGGTAAGCCTCTTGCACGGCCCCCGTGCCACTGGGCGGCGCACCGGCCCGGATCGCCCGGATCAGCTGACGGCCCTCGGCGGGCAACTGCAGCATGGGCGGGCTGACCAGCAGGCCGCGCGAGGGTGTGAGCTTGTCCTCACCGCCCTCTTGCGTCCAGCGGTACACCCGCACCTGCGCGCTCACCACGTTGTCACCGGTGTTGCTGAGCCACAGGCCGTCGGCGTTCTGCGTCGGCTGTATCGTCAGCGAGACCGGCGAGACCTGTAAACCGCTGGCGCCCGCAACCCCGCCTATTAGCCAAAGAGCGGTAAACAGGATGTGTCGCAGGCGCAGGCGCAGGGTCATGACATGCTTAATAGTTGACGGTAACCGTCACGGTGTCTGCGTAGTTATCTGGCGTGAAGTTGGCGCTCGGCGCTGTGGCAAAAACAGGAATTGTCCGTACCAAACCGTTGCCAGTGCCGGACAAGCCATTGCCCACGGCGGTGGTTGTGGCGGTATTACCCCAGGCAGAGCCGGTAGCGCTCACGGAATTAAGTTGGTAAGGGACCGCGTCAGTATTGCCGGTCACCGGTGCCACGTTCTGGGCAGCCATGACACCAGCGCCAGTCGTGCTGGAATTGGAAGGGGTCAGCCCGATGTAATACGGGGTATTTTTAGAGCATGTGACGCTGATGTTGCTGGTTCCGGAAGTATTGGTTGCGCTGGAGTCCACGCCGCCAACGACGCCAAGCTGGATATTCGAGCCAGCACCGGCTGCCACCGTGCAGACTTTGTTGATTTTCATCAGTACCTGAAAGTTACTGGTGGCCGTGGCAGCAGACGCATTCACAGCAAAACCAGCGGCGGCGATCAGCACGAGCTTGGCAAAAACATTCTTTTTCATGACAGCTTTCTATTTGTGCGGCCCTGCCGCATGTTACTTAAGTTACGAATCGCTTGCAGCAATCAGCACTACTTTGTAAAAAGTACTTCAAACGTGAACAATAGTAAGTGAAGCAGTTTAAAAATACGAGTGACTGTGCGCCATAAAACCAAAATAAGTCACAAAATCAGTTAGTTATTGCATGAATATGAACCAATTGCTACGGCGTGAAATATGTTACAAATTGTTTAAATATAAAATAAAATATGCTTCTTTTTCATATTATGTAACAAATAGTTTATTTTTCAACCATCGTCACTCAAGAAACTCCAGGTTGAACCCATGAATGTCCTGAGTTTGAGCAAGCCAATCCTTGACCTTTCGTCAATGTGCTTGCGACCAAAAGGGATGGGAATGAGGAACGAAGCAGCCATGCACCGGCACAGCATGCGCGCTGTCCTCCTTGCGCTCCGAAACGTGGATCAGGCGACTGGCAGGGACCGCAGCCAATCCACTAGTTGCCGCGTCACTTCAGGCCGGCTCAGCAGTTCCATATGGCTCATGCCATGGGCCACCCACTGGTTTTCCGGTGAAAACACCAGGCAGCGCTCTGGCTTTTCGTGCTGGCCCAGGGCGCTCTGCACTGGCACAAGGCCATCGCCGACTATCTTGTGACTCAATGCCTGCCTGACTGACAACAATCGCCCGGCGCAGTGCGGTACGGTGGTGGCGGCGACGGTGTAGCAGGCCACGCCGGCCGGCAGCGGCAACGGCTGCCGGGCGTCGAGCGCGCTGTCAAACCGGTCGCCACCGGCCCAGTCGGCGTCCAGCACATTGCCGTGGCGCAGGTCGGTGATGCCGGCGCTGCGGATCTGGCCGATCCTGGCGAAGGGCCGGGTCACCACCTGCCGGCCCAGCAACTTATCGACCCAGTGGCCGACCCGCTCCAGCGGCGCGCCATGGTGCGGCGTGCCCAAAAACACTAGGCGCCTGAGCTGCGCCGGCCAGCGCAGACCCGCTTCAGCGGCGCAGGAACAGGCGCTGCGCGCCACTAGCCCGCCCATGCTGTGGCCGAGCAGCGCCAGTTCCTGCACCGGCTGCGGCCAGGCGGCCAGCAGCTGCTCCAGCAGGCCGGCCAGCTGGCGGCCGTTGTCAGAGATGTGCAGGCCGGTGTTGTAGTGCAGGTAAACCGGGGTGTAGCCGAGTTCGGCGGCCAGCAGCTCGCCGTGGTCCTGGGCAGGCTGCAGGGATTGCGGTAGGCTGGCGGCGCGCCACTGCAGGTCGTTCATGCACAGGCCGTGGATCAGCACCAGGACCTTGGCCGTGGCGGCGGGCAGGCGCTGCGCCAGCGCCGCTTTTTCAAGCGGCAGGGTTTGGCCCTCATGGCGCAGGCTCATGCGGATGGCCAGCGGGTTGGCGGTGTCCCGCAGCCGGTCGCCCAGCACGCCGTTCAGGGCCGACAGCATGTTTTCACGCGGCCGCGAGGAAGGCTGCTCCTGCACCAGCGGCAGCGCGCCTGCCAGCACCGCATTGACAGCACCGCCGGCCAGCCGGGTCACACCCCGCACGCCGCCATAGACCATCCCGGTGATGCCCGCCGGCCTGATGCCGCTGGCGCCGCTGGCACTGGGTGAGCCATCGATGAACCTGTCGCCCACGGGCCCGAGCAGCGAGGCGACAGCCTTGTAGACATTGCCGTGCACGTTTTCCGCCAGCCCGGTCACGCCGAGCGTGGCCTGGGTGGCCAGCTGCGCCAGCCCCTGGATGTCGGACAGCTGCAGGTAGCCCGGCAGCCGGGAGATTGAAAACCGGGCCTTGGCCGCAGGGGTGGATGAGTTCATGCCCCGATTGTCTGGAGTTTGGCCGGCTGGCGCCAGCCTCTGGCGGCGCTGTTGACGCAGCCGCCGGGGCTGCCACTAGAACGTGTCGGCTTTGGCCAGAAACTCTTTTTTCAACACAAAATAAGCCCCCAGCGCATGCAGACAGTGCGCAGGCAGCTATTGATTCAGTAGCAAACAGGCTGCTGCCAGCACCCGAGCCATTGCAAGCCAGGGTGAGTTCGCTTCAGCACGCCGCCAGCTTGAGGGCCTTGCAGCGCTCGAAGAATTTGTCCAGCTCCCTGGCCTTGTCGAACACCGCGTCCACGCCAAGGCGCCGGCAGCGCTCCCGCACCTGTGGCGTGGCCAGGTTGGTCAGGACAATGACTATCTGCTCCGGCGCCCGGTGCCGGCAGGCCTCCAGCACGCTCAGGCCGCTGCCGTTGCGCAAGTCGATATCGACGATGAACAGCTGCCAGTCCTGCTCGTAGCGGGCCATCAGGCCCACCGCTTCAGCCGGCGTCTGGGCCACACCGACCACCCGCACATCGGTCAACTCCTCCAGTACCGTGATCAGGCAATCGCGCAGTCCCTTGTCGTCATCCACCAGCACTGCCTTGATGGCCACCTGTGTCTCCCCAAAATTTTTCTGCTCAAACCCCATTCTTCGATCCGGCCATGCAGCGCCTGTAGGAAAAATTCCCATGGCTCTGCAGGATATGGCCTAGCACCCGGTGCGCCATGTTGGGGCCTCTGGCGCCAAGCGGTGCAGGGATTTATCCTCATGCTGCCGGCAAGGGTTTGATGCCGCAACGGCAAGGCCGCCTGCAGGCCAAACTTGAAAGGCAAGCCTATGTCCAGCCATGAAATACGTGAAATCGGACGCCAGGGAACAGCCATCGTCGAGGTGTCGGTTCAGGGCGCTGACCCGGCGCCGCCAGGCCGGCAGCCGGAGGCGCCGACCTGCCGGACCGAGTCCATCGGCGAGGTGATCCGCCGCATCAAGGCGGGGGAGCAGTTCAGCGCGGTGTTCCCTGGCAGCCCACCCCAGGCGGTGCCAGTCGCGGTGGTCGTCCTGCTTGACGGAACGGAAACGATTGCCGCCAGCGCGCCCGGCCTTGCCGGCATCAGCCTGCCGGAATACCAGGTGCAGTCCGCATGAAGCGGCTCGCGCACTTTTGCGTTTTGATGCGATTTTGCTCAGCGTGGCAAGGCTGGCCGCCCCGGCTGGATGTCCGCCTTCGCGGCAATGACGCGGAGGCACAAACATCCAAACCAGCCATGAAATCAAGCAAAACAGGCCTGCAGCGCAGGTACTTCCTGCGCAAGCAGCTATGAATAAAGTAGCAAACATCGCCAGTCAGCCTGCGCTCCGCAGCTTGCAAGCCAGGCCGATTGAGCGCTAGAACTGCTCGTGCGGCCCCAGGTAGCGCCACTGCCCTATCGGCAGGTTGCCCAGGTTGACGCGGCCGATGCGCACCCGCTTCAGGCCGGTCACGAACAGCCCGACCTGCTCGCACATGCGGCGGATCTGGCGCTTCTTGCCTTCTTTCAGCACGAAGCGAAGCTGCTCCGGGTTCTGCCAGTCCACCTGCGCAGGCCGCAGCGCCTGACCGTCCAGGCTCAGGCCGTGGCGCAGCAGCGCCAGCCGCTCGCGTGGAAACGCCGCCTGCACATTGACGCTTTCAGCCCCGTAGCTGACGCGCACCAGGTATTCTTTTTCCATGCCGGAGTCTTCGCCGATGAGCTGGCGCGCCACCCGGCCGTCCTGCGTCAGCACCAGGAGGCCGATCGAGTCGATGTCGAGCCGGCCGGCCGGCGCCAGGCCGCGCAGCTGCTCATGGCCCCAGCGCATACGGCTGTTGCAGTCGCGCCAGCGGTTTTCAGGCTGCACCAGCACCACCGCCGGCTCGTGGCCGTCCTCTGCCTGGCCGCTGACATAGCCGACCGGCTTGTTGATGAGGATCGTGACCTGCAGCCGCTGCTGCTGCTCGGCGTCGCGGGCAATCTCGATGCGGGCATCGGCTGCCACCGGCTGGCCCATCACTGCCGGCGCGCCGTTGACGCGGACCCAGCCGCGCGCAATCCAGTCGTCGGCCTCGCGGCGCGAGCACAGGCCCAGCTCGGCCATGCGCTTGTTCAGGCGCACCGTCGCCGGGGCTGCGGCGCCGGCATCCCCAGCGGGTGCAGCCCGGATGCGCACCGCGCGGGAATCCGGCGACTGGCCGGCGGCGGGAAGTTTGGGAGGCTGGGGCGGTTTGGGGGGAATGTGTTCGGACATGGCGGCAGCTATTTTAGGACGTTGCCCGGCGTCGGACGCTTCCTACATCGAGCATGTCTTTCGTCTGCATTGGATCAATTTCAGGCCACTTCACCATTTTGTCTTCAGCGTTTTCGTTTTGCCGGATTTTCTCGCGCCAGAACACCCCCGTACACCAGGAACCCCATGAGCACTGTGCCCTACCCCAGCGGCGCCGGCAGGCCACTGCCTGCCGGGCCGGCGAATCACCCTCCACCTCATACCGGCCATGCCGTCGATGAAGCCCATGCCATGCCCACCGGCTGGCGCCGCTGGCTGTTCGCCACCAACCACAAGGACATCGGCACGATGTACCTGCTGTTCAGCCTGTCGATGCTGATGGTCGGCGGGCTGCTGGCGATGTTTATCCGGGCCGAGTTGTTCCAGCCAGGGCTGCAAATCTTCAACCCGGAGCTGTACAACCAGTTTGTCACGCTGCACGGCCTGATCATGATTTTCGGCGCCATCATGCCGGCCTTCGTCGGGTTTGCCAACTGGATGGTTCCGCTGCAAATCGGCGCCTCGGACATGGCGTTTGCGCGCATGAACAACTTCAGCTTCTGGCTCCTGATCCCGGCGGCGGCGCTGATGGTCGGTTCGTTTTTCCTGGAAGGCGGCGCAATTGCCGGCGGCTGGACCATGTATCCGCCGCTGTCACTGCAGATGGGCCCGTCAATGGACATGACGATCTTCGCCATCCACATTCTGGGCGCCAGCTCGATCATGGGCGCCATCAACATCATCGTGACCATCCTGAACATGCGTGCGCCCGGCATGACCCTGATGAGGATGCCCATCTTTTGCTGGACCTGGCTGATCACCGCCTACCTCCTGATTGCGGTCATGCCGGTGCTGGCCGGCGCCATCACCATGATGCTGACCGACCGCCACTTCGGCACCAGCTTCTTCAACCCCGGCGGCGGCGGCGACCCGGTGATGTTCCAGCACATCTTCTGGTTCTTCGGCCACCC
>JAQGNK010000555.1 GCA_028291905.1 Polaromonas sp. | reverse complement strand
CGGTGAAGGCCGAGCGGTCTGGTTTCCATTCGTCGTCGGCATCCCAGTAGCGGGCATTCGTGCCCTTGAGCGCCTGCATCAGCCTGGCGTCGAAATCCTTGAGGAAAGCGCCGCTGGGGTCTTCCTTCGCCTTCCAGTCCGGGTGCAGGGGCGTGGACACCACGGTCAGCTGCCGTCCTTCCTGCTGCAGGCGCTGCGCCAGCGATCCGAGGGCCTGGAAGCAGGACGGCTCCAGCATGTCCGGCCGCCCGTAGCCCAGGGTCGGCAGGCTGGCCGATGTGGTGACCGGGCCGTCGCCGAAGCGGGTGAAAATCAGCGGGTCCAGATCGGCCGAGTCGGTGCGCCGGTCCTTGACCCGGCGCGCGTTGCCCAGCAGCGAAACCGGCGAAAAGTAGCGCAGGTAGTAAGGCCAGCGCGATGCGCCGCCATAGACGAAATCGTCGGCCTCACGCACGTCGAACACCGCATCCTTGTGGTTGATGCAGTCGCTGAAGTCCTGCGGGGTGACGATCATCACCACCTGCCGCACCGTCGGCTGGCGGTCGAGCAGCCAGTTCGCCACATGCACCGACTGGTTGGCCGTCAGGCCGCAAAAGCCCCCGTTGAGCGGTTTCATGCCACTGGCCCTGGCCTGCAGTGTCGCGCCGTCGAAATGCCGCCAGGCCACCGAAGAGCCCACCACCAGCAGGTTGGGCGACAAGGCCGTGTTCTCGCGCATGAAGCTGAGCTTTTCGTCAACGCACAGCGAATTGCTGAAGGCCGGAGGCGGCAGGTCGCCGGTGGCTTCAAGCGTGAACAGCAGTGCATAAAAAGCCCCCAGCGCACCGAGCAGGCCGGCCAGCACCGAGACCAGGTAGCGCCATTCAGCCGGCGCCTGCGCCGCGGCGCTGTGCCCGTGGCGCACCGGTGGCGCTCGCCTTGCATTCAGGGTTGAGTCCTTCATGGTGTCAACGCCCTCCTGATTTTTCCTGGATCAGCCGCGCGAACTCGCCGACGTTGTGCAGCGACTCCAGCTCGGCGGTACGAAAGCGGACGCCAAAGCGCACTTCTGCCGCCACGATCAGGTTGACATGCGCCTGGCTGTCCCAGCCTTCAATGTCCTCGGCCGTGGTCTCATGGGCAAGGACAATCTCGTCGTCGTCGAACACATCACGAAACACTTGCGTCAGTGCCTGGAGAATCTGTGCTTCGTTCATGAATTTGCAATCTCGATGAAGTGGTGGGGAAGTGAGTGAACTGTGAGGTCATGGCGCCAAAAGCCCGCGCCCGGCTCGGCGCCGGCGGGAGCTGGCCATGGCACAAAGCCGAGCTTCGGGTAGTGTTCGGCCACCATGGCATTGCGCGAGGTCGGCCGGTATTCGCCAATCAGCGCGGTGGCGCCGGCCCGCGCCGCCGCGCCGGCCAGCACGCCGAGCACCGCCTCTTCAACCTGCCGGCCCAGCACGCGGCAGCTCATGAGCCAGGTGTCGATCAGCAGCTCGCCGGGCGCCAGGCCCGTGCCAGGGCGCGCCAGCACCACGCTGATCAGCCCGTTGTCGCCGAATTTGTCGCGCAGGCGAACCGCCAGCGCGACCGAGGCCGCATCGCCGGCCAGCTGCTCGACCTCGGCTTCGGTGTAGCGGCGCGTGGTCAGGTTGAACTGGTTGGTCTTGTTGATCAGTTGCGTCACCCGCGCCAGCTCGGCCGGCCCCACGGGCGTGGCGGTCAGCGCCATCTCCAGGCTGCGCAGGTAGCCTGTCATGTCGGTGGACTGGCCCAGCGCGGCTTTTCGCACCGCGTTCAGAGCGTAGCTGCGGCCGCGCGCGGCGTCGTCGGTGGTGAAGGAGGCTGGCTCGAAATAGCCGGCCTCGGCCAGCCGGGCAGGGTAGCCGGCCGCATCCTCCGGCAGCTCGGGCACGGCGACATCGGGCAGCTCGCGCCGCACGATGTCGCGCTCGGCCGGGTTGTCATCGACAAAGACCAGGCTGTCCAGGCCGATCTCCAGCATGCCGGCGATGCGGCGCAGGTTGCTGGCCTTGTCGTCCCAGTTGGCGACAAAGGCGGCGATGTCGGCGCGCCTGAGCGCCATCTCGGGATGGGCAAAGCCGGCTTCGGCCACGGCGGCGTCATTCTTGCTGCACACGGCCAGGATGATGCCGCGCTGCCCCAGCAGGGCGGCATGGCGCTGGAAAGCGAGATAGGCCTCGCCGGTCGGGCTGCCCTGGCCCAGCTGGATGCCCTCGATGCCGTCGTCGCCGATGACGCCGCCCCACAGCGTGTTGTCCAGGTCCAGCACCAGGCATTTGCGCGACAGGCCGGCCACGGCGGCGGCGATGCGGGCCAGCCAGTCGCCGTAGAGCGGCGCGCCCGTCGGGCTGACCAGCTGCTTGGCCTGGTGCCAGCGCACCGGATCGCCCAGCCCTGGCAGGCCACCGCGTGCCGTCTGCCAGGCCAGGTCCAGCAGCAGCACGCCATCCTGGCGGGCAGCTGCCCGGATGCCCGCGTTCAGCCGCTCCATCACGGCCTGCGGCGCGGCGGGCACCAGGGCTTCAAATGAGCCGAACAGCAGCGGTTCGGCCGGCACCAGCGTCTGCTGCACCACCTGGGCTGCGTAGCGTTCGCGCGCCCGGCGCCACAGATGGCGCAGCTCGTCGATCCGCGCCTCGACCGCTGCGGCGACCTGCGATTCCGATGCCTGCAGGGAAAGCCGCAGCGGCGCGTCATGGGCGTCGAGCGCCAGCAGGATCAGCTGCGGCGCAAATGCCGCCAGCGCCGCATCGTCGCCCAGCAGCGCCTGGCGGTACAGGCCGTAGGGCGCGACATGCACCGAAAGCGCCAGCCGGCGCTGCAGCCCGGCCACCCGGATCGCCGGCACCAGGTGCTCCACCGTATGCGACGACAGCAGCGCCAAGCGCAGGGGCGTCAGCGCTGCCGCCCCGTAAGCCGGCTGAGCGCTCTGGATCGTGGCTTGGCCCAGCAGCCCTTCGGCCGCCATCTTGTCGAGCCGCCCGGTCAGCGTGAAGTCGCGGCGGTAGCCCGCCAGCCGGACGGCATGGCCCAGGCGCGCCGCTGGGTCTGGCTCGCGCCGGACCTCGCTGATGGCCGCGCCAAGGTCGGGATGGGTGGGAAGCCAGGAAAGTGAGTCCACTTCAGCGTGCTCCGGTTAGGCTCAGAACTGGAAATAAAGAAACTCTGTCGGTGCCGCGGAAAAAGCCCGCGCCAGCGCAAAAAAGCTGACGACACCCACTGCCACGCCTGTTGCGGGCGCCGGACGCCAGGCCATGAAGGACCTATGCTTTTCTAGCCAGTGCTCGCGTGGCCGCCAGTTCAGTGCGGTGCGGTAGTGCCGAAGCCATTGCTGCGTGTTGGGCAGAGTCCAGACGAGCAGCAGCAGCGCGCCGATCAAAGTGAAGTCGGAGCGGGCGATCTGGCCCAGGTGCTGCAGCCATGACAGCTCGGCCGGCAACTGCGCCGCGAACGGGTCAGCCTTGGTTTCATTCCCGTTCAGGCCGGCCATGCTAGATAGCATGCTGAGCGCGGCCGGCACGTCCGCCGCCCGGAAAAACACCATCGCCACCACGACGCACAAAAAGGTCAGCAGCACGCTAGCGGCCCGGTGCCAGGCCACGTCGCTGTCGAGCGCCCAGCCCTGCCGTGCCTTGAAGGCCCGCCACCCATGGGCAACCACCAGGTAAAAGCCGTGCAGCAGGCCGAACACCACGAACTGCCAGCCCGCGCCGTGCCAGACGCCGGAGATGAACATGGTCAGCAGGGTCGGGTAGGCCACCAGCGAGAAAAAGGCGCCAGCCGTCATCTTGCCGCGCCGGGGCTGGGGCTTGCCGGCGGCCATGCGGGCACGCGTGATCCGCAGCACGACCGGGTTGTAGATATAGGCCGTCAGGAAGCGCGTCAGCGTCATGTGCCAGCGCGACCAGAATTCAATCACGTTGCGTGCCTTGTATGGGCTGTCGAAATTGGCCGGCAGGCTGATGCCGAACAGCAGGCCCAGACCAATCGCCATGTCGGTGTAGCCGGAGAAGTCGAAATAGATCTGCAGGGTGTAGCTCAGCGCGCCAACCCAGGCTTCCTGCATCGTGGGCGCTGCGCCGCTGGCGGCGGCGGCAAAGACCGGCGAGGCGTTTTCGCCCATCGGGTCGGCCAGGATCACTTTCTTGAACAAGCCCAGCAGAAACAGCGTGGTGCCGACCGCCAGGTTGTCCAGGCGCAGCCGGAAGTTTGCCGGCTCGCGGAACTGGTCGAGCATCTCGCGGTGATGGGTGATCGGGCCGGCGATCAGGTGCGGAAAGAAGGTTATGAACAGGCTGTAGTTCAGGAAATCGTGCTCCACCACCGCGCCGTCGTGGGCGTCGCTCAGGTAGGCGATTTGCTGGAAGGTAAAAAACGAGATGGCCAGCGGGAGCACGATCTCGTTCATCGACCAGTCCAGGCCGACCGCCTGGCCAAGCGTGTGCACCAGGAAACCGGTGTACTTGTAGTAGCCCAGCAAGGCCAAGTTCGCGGCGATACCGAACACCAGCACGCTGCGCGAGGAATGCCTGTGCAGGTAGCCGCCGAGCAGGAAATTAAAGACCATGCTGCCGACCAGCAAAGGCACATAGCCGGGGTTCCACCAGCCGTAGAAGACGAGCGAGGCGATGGTCAGCCAGAGACCGGCCAGGCGCTGCCGGCCACTGCCCGCCAACAGGAAAAACCCCATCAGGACGATGGGCAGAAACCCGGCAATGAAGATGGCGGAGTTGAAAAGCACAGGGGTTTTCCTTCAGAGCTGCCGGTGGTGTGCTGGAGCCTTTGCCTGGCGCAACCTTGCCAGACACTACTGGAATTGAGAAACGAATACTGCCTGCGCGGGCCAGAGCCGTTCTAGCGGCTGGAAAATCATGGCCCGCAAGGCAGAAAGCGACAACTCAAAAGCGACAACTCAAGGCGGATTCACTGAACAATAATGGCCAGGCGGCAACTCGCGGCCGCAGCAGGTCATCACGGTGGCAGAGGGAAGGTTGCATCTGAGTTTCATTCTTTAAATATACGTTTCAAGTTGCCTGTAATGAAGGTGATAGATTTTCATTAGCTACTTTTGGCTAATGCCAGGAACTTTTGAGAAAAGAAAAAATTGATCGGACGGCAGCTGCCAGTGGCTGCTCCCCCGGCCGGGCGAGACAGCCGCTGGTAACTTGCCCGGCGTTCAGTAGTTCCAGAACAGCTGGGGATCAAGCTGCCCTGAAGCCGTTAGGTACTGCAGCTGCTTGAGCCGGGTAAAGGGTCTGGCGTCGAAGGTTGCCGCGTCCAGGGCAATCCGCTCGTACACGTCGTGCAGCTGCGCGGCTCCCCGGCGGGCATCCCAGGTGCATTGAAAGCCGGGAAGCTGATCGAAAATCTTGGCAAAACTCACCCGGTAGCTGCGGTTGTCGCCGGTGGCCTCGCCAAATGTCAGCTTGCAGCCCGGATAAACGTCGGCCACGATCTGCGCGATCTCGCGTATCTGGTAGTTGTCGGTGTCATGGCCGACGTTGAAGATCTCGTTGTGCACCGCGTCCTTGGGTGCTTCGAGCACGCAGGCGATGGCCTCGCAGATGTCCAGCACATGCACCAGCGGCCGCCAGGGCGTGCCGTCGCTGGTCATCACGATCTGGCCGGTGGTCGCGGCAATGCCGCACAGGTTGTTCAGCACGATGTCAAAGCGCATCCGGGGCGAGGCGCCGTAGGCCGTGGCATTGCGCAGGTAGGTGGGTGAAAAGTCGGGCGAGGCCAGCAGGGACACATCCCGCTCGACCAGCGTCTTGCACTTGGCATAGGCGGTTTGCGGATTGGTCGGCGACAGCTCGGTCATCGGCTCGTCGCCGTTGGCCACGCCATAGACGCTGCATGAGGAGGTATAGACAAAGCGCTTGACGCCCGCCGCCTTGGCCAGCGTGGCCAGCCGCAGCGATGCCTGGTGGTTGATCTGGAAGGTCAGCTCCGGCACATTCGCGCCCAGCGGGTCGTTGGACAGCTCGGCCAGATGCAACACGGCGTCCACGCCTTCCAGGTCTTCGGCCTGGATATGGCGGATGTCGCGGTTGATGGTGCGTGGGAAGCCGGGCACCAGCTTCTTGTCGCTGAACAGCCAGCCGTCGCGGTAGTAGCCGGTGTCCAGTCCCACGATGTCGTGGCCGCGCGCCTGCAGGAAGGGTGCCAGAAGGCACCCGATGTAGCCTTCAACGCCAGTGATGAAAAGTTTCATTTTTAGTTTCCTTGCGCAGTTTGTGAATGTTCTGGGAAAAATCGTGTCATCTGCTCGCGCCAGAGCCGGTCGCAGAGCCGGCCCGGCGGCAACTCGACATCGGCGAAGGTCAGCACGGCGTCCTTGGCCACGTCACGCCTGAGCGTGCAGCCTTCGGCCAGTCCGATGGGCAGCAAGTCCTGCGCACGGGCCACGGGTGCGTTCTCGGCCAGGCCGTAGGTCATGTAGCCGCCCAGGCCGTCGATCTTCTCGCCTGACTTGAGGTCGATCTTGGCGGTGGCGACCACCTCGACCAGCGGCCCGCCCAGCGGCGTCAGGGCCGCATCCTGGAACAGCACCGCCCGCGCCACTGTGGTGGGCACCTCGAAATGGCACAGGTGGTAAGGGGTGTAGAAGCAATAAAGTGGCCCGGTGCCCAGTTTGTACAGCGACAGGTAGTGCTGCTGCGCGGGATGGTCATGGGTGCCCAGCACGAACACGCCGGGTCCGGGCGAGGCGCCCACCACATAGTCCACGATGCCGGGGCCTTCGAGCATGGCTTCGAGCGGATAGTGGCTGGCAACCTCCTCGATGCGCGTGCCGGGCGCCACGGTCGGGCCGAACATGCCGCGCTGGCCGACCCGCATGCCGGTGCCATTGGCCACAATGGCATTTTCAAAAGAAATCTTGGTGCCGTCAGCAAACGAGGCCACCATGGCCGGCTTCTGGCCCCATTGCTTGGCGAACGGGATTTGCGTCGTCGGGTTGCGGTAGGGGTCGTGCAGGCCCTTGATGTTGCCGCACATCACCGGCTTGACGCCGATGCCGCGCACGAAGCGGTACAGGTCCATCATCACGCCGGGCTGGTCGCCGTTGACCGCGGTGAACACCACGCCGGCCTTGTCGGCATAGGTCTTGAGGATGGGGCCGATGGTGCCGTCGATCTCGGCATTCATCAGCACCACATGCTTGCGGTGGGCAATCGCCTCCAGGATGACGTGGGACGCATGCTCGACGGTGCCGGTCACTTCCACGATGGCGTCAATGCCGGCTGCGCGGCACAGCAGCAGTGCATCTTCGGTCACTGCCGGCGTTCCGGTTTCAATCGCCCGCTCCAGCTGGGCTACCGTGTCCACCGGGCGAACGCCGTCAACGCCGGCTTCATGGTAGGCGCGCAAGGCGCCTTCAATGGAGCGGTTGCTGATGGCAACGACGCGCATTCCCGGCACTGCGGTGGCAATCTGCAGCGCCACGCCGCGCGCCATAAAGCCGGCCCCCACCAAGCCCACGCGTATAGGCCGGCCTTCGCTGGCGCGTTTTTGCAGTGCGGTATCAATGATGATCATGCTGTGCATCCTTCAACAATAAAGTCAGGCCAGTTACGGTCTTTGTCAGACATATCCAGCACCGGCATCGGCCAGTCGATACCGAACGCAGGGTCGTCGTGGCGGGCGCCGGCCTCGGCCAACTGCGTGTAGAACGCCGACACCTGGTAGGTCACCGCGGCGTCATCGGTCAGCGTGACGAAGCCGTGGGCAAAGCCCTTGGGCACCAGCAGCATGCGGTCGTTGGCTTCGCTCAGTTCCACGCCGATCCATTTGCAGTACATCGGCGAGTCCGGGCGGACATCGACGATCACGTCCCAGATGGCGCCCCGGATGCAGCGCACCAGCTTGTCCTCCGCATGCGGCGCCAGCTGGTAGTGCATGCCGCGCAGCGTGCCGGCGCGGCGGGTCAGCGACGTGTTGGTCTGCACCATCCGCGTCGGCAGTCCGTTGGCCTCGAATTCGCGCTCGCAGTAGGCGCGGGCAAAGTAGCCCCGCGAATCCTCCCGTCGCTCGAGATCGACAATGAGGGCATCCGGCAGTGCGGTCTTGTTGAAAATCATCAGTTCTCCCTTCTTTGTTTTTTACTTACCATTTTTTCCAGGGCGCCTTGCCGGCGCTCCACATCGACTCGAGCATCTGCTTGTCCCGCAGCGTGTCCATCGGTTGCCAGAAGCCGTCATGGCGAAAGGCCGCCAGCTGCTCCGTGGCCGCCAGATGCTCCATCGGCCCGCGTTCCCATACGGTGTCGTCGCCATCGATCAGCTCGACCACCTCTCGCTCCAGCACGAAGAATCCGCCGTTGACCCAGGCGCCGTCACCGCCCGGCTTTTCCTTGAAGGCGGGCACGCGGGTCTGGTCCGCATGCAGGGTGAAGGCGCCAAAGCGGCCAGGTGGCTGCACTGCCGTCACAGTGGCCAGGGCGCCTTGCCGGCGGTGAAATGCAATCAGCGCGGTGATGTCCACATCGCCCAGGCCATCGCCGTAGGTGCAGCAAAACGGTCCGTCCTCCAGGTACGCGGCGGCCCGCTTGATACGGCCGCCGGTCATCGATTCGAGGCCCGTGTCCACCAGCGTCACTTTCCAGGGCTCAGTCGCGCTTCGCAGCACATTGGTCGTGTTGTCGCGCATGTCAAAGCTGATGTCGGCGCTGTCCAGCGCGTAGTCACGGAAATACTGCTTGATCATGTGGCCCTTGTAGCCGCAGCAGATCACGAAGTCGTTCAGGCCGTGGGCCAGGTACATCTTCATGATGTGCCACAGGATCGGCCGACCGCCGATTTCCACCATCGGTTTGGGCCGGATGGCGCTTTCCTCGCTGATGCGCGTGCCGTAGCCGCCGGCCAGAATCATTACCTGCATATGAAATTCCTTCTTGTTGTGAATGCTGTAGAGGCGCAAGGCAGCCGGCAGGCGTCCGGTGCGCCGGGGTTGCTCAAGGAACCGCGAACGCCGGGGCGTGGACGGCCTCGGCCTCTGGACTCGATGCCACGAACTGGGACTGGCACTGGCTCACCACACGTTGGGTCCAAAGATCGTGCTGGACTGCGGAAAAATCGTTCATGACAGGGCTTTCGTCAAATGGAAGGGGCGGGGGCTGGCACCCGGTGTTTTGAAAGCAGGAGGGGCTTTTCTTTCCCAGTAAAAGGAATCGGTCATCACCAGCTCGTCGAGCACCCTGAGCCGGACCGCCGCGGTGGGATCGTCGGCAAACTTGCGGGCAAAATAGGCCGGGGAGTCCCGGAGCTGGTCCATGTGCTCCTCATCGAACTTGCCTGGATGCGCCTGATCGAATGCCTGGATGAAGTGGTTCATCGGCCCCTTGACCGCCTTCAGGTGCATCAGCAGGCTCGGGATCAGGAATTCTTCGGCGATGCAGACGTGGCTGAAATAATCGGGCACGTTGGGCCGGGAAAACATCTCCACCATGCCGGCAATCAGTCTTCGTCTGGCGCCAAACCAGGCAGTGCCATAGTAGGGACGGAATTTTTCATTGAAGATATGCCGCCCGATCGAAGGCCGGCTGAGCGCCTTGATGGCCAGCAGCGCCAACCATGGGTGCAGGCCCCGCCCGCGCCCGCTGCGCAGCCATATGCCGGCCTCGTCGCGGCGGCCGGCCGATGCGCCGAAATACGCATTCGACAGCCGCCGCAGCAGCCGGTGCTGCCAGGTGTGCTCGCTGCTCAGAACCCGGTAGCCAACCGACATCAGCGCATCCTGGTCGCCGAGCAGGTCCACGCAGTCGAAGTGCGCCTCGGCAGGGCCGGCAACATGGGACTCGAACTGCTCCATCGGCTTGATCGGAAGGCACGAAGGGCTGAGCAGCTGCAGGTAGTCAAAGTCGAGTTCCGCCAACGCATATTGCATGGCGTGGAAAATCCCCTCGACAAAGCCGAAGACAGCCCAGCCGGTGCGCTTGGGGTTCGGTACGAAGCGGACATTCGGCGCGGTCAGCGGAAAACTCGGCGTCTGGGCGAAATCGTGATGCACCAGCACCAGGTGGGGCGCCAGCGCATGGGCCAGCTGATCCACTGTTTGCGGCTTGCCGACAGCAGACATCACCAGGAAGACAATTTTTGGTTTCATAGAGGAGTCGTTTTTTAGCAGTGCCTCGATTTGAACGCTGCGACTGCCGCGTGCGCAAGCGGCAGGCTGTACGGCGTGAGCTGAATTTGCTGCTTCATCAGTAATCCTTGTTGATGTGATGTAAGTGTTTGGCCAGTCGGTGCTAACTTGTCCAACCTGGGTAATAGTTGCAATTTCCGTAAATTTCGTCAATCTCATGAACGGACTATTGACAGGCATAAAAACGCCTAGGAAATACCTGATGGAAAGGATGAGCTGGCCCCGCGTGGGGCGGGCAGGAGCGCGGTGCTGCGCTGCTGTTTAAAAAACGGCGGGATTCAGAATTTGCTAGGCGGGGCTAGGCGCAACTGGCGCATGGGTATCACATACGGGTGTCAGGCGGCACGGCAGGCCATGCACATGCTGTGCAGCTGGCTAGGTGGGCCAGGGGTCTTTCAAACCGTTCCTGGATGACCTTGATCTTCAGGATAATTTTGTGTTATGAAAAAGCTAAGCAGTCGATTTTAAATATCTTCGGCGCAGCTTAAATGCTACAAAATTAATAGCTGATTGCGGTTGTAGCTCATGGGATTGAGCCCGATTTGATGTACAAAGCCGCTGGTCGGTATCGACAAGCCGTGTCGATTGCCGTTCGCCACTGTATTTCGGGTGGCGGCAGCGGCGCTGGCTGGCAGTGCAGAAACGAGGCAGGCATTGTGGTGGTTGCCCGTCGCGACATGGCTGATGCCACGCATTCGCAGCTGGACATGAAAAACGGGGCGCGAGGCCCCGTATTCATTAAGTCATTGGCGGAAGAGGCGTCCGCTTGGAGTTAGCTCAAAGCCATTCCAATGAACGCAACAAGTCATTGTTTTCATAGGTGTCTCATCACACTCATTGTCCAAACAAGCTCATGCACATCTTAACAAGTGAATTCTTTTATGGTAGAAAGGATGGTGGATAGAAATCCATCTTCTGTTTGGAGAGAGAAGCCTCAAAAGGATCAATGTTCAGATGCCATTACTTGCGAAAGAATTCTCTGCGCTTGCGATCAGCCGGCTGACTCAACCAGGCCATCATGCTGTTGGCGGTGTGTCCGGGCTGTACCTATATGTCTTGGCGACAGGCGCTCGATCCTGGGTGCTCAGAGTGGTCATTGGTGGCAGGCGCAGACACATCGGTTTGGGCAGCTACCCCAGTGTCCCGCTTGCAGCAGCCAAAGAAAAAGCGCGAGATGCACGGCAAAAGATTGAAGCGGGGATTGACCCCATAGCAGAAAAACACGCTGCCAAGCAAAAGATCGCCGCCTCAAGGCTGAAGAACAAGACCTTTGCAGAAGCATTGCGTGCCTACATTGATGCCCAGGGAGCAGGCTGGAAGAACCCGAAGCACCGCGCGCAATGGAGCAGTACCCTGGAAACGTACGCCTGTCCAGTGATGGGAGAGCTGTCTGTCGATTTGATCGCTCAGGAACACATCCTTGCCGTTCTGGAGCCCATCTGGAAAACTAAAACTGAAACTGCTTCACGGGTTCGTGGTCGAATTGAAGCCGTGCTCGACTGGGCGACAGTTCGCAAATACCGCAGTGGCGAGAACCCTGCACGATGGAAAGGGCACCTGGACAAGTTACTTCCAGCGCCCTCAAAGATACAAAAAGTCGTGCATCACAAAGCGCTACCTATTGACCAGATGCCTCAGTTCATGGTGAATATAAAGTTGCGAGAAGGGATGGCGGCCAGAGCCCTGGAATTCACCATTTTGTGCGCGGCTCGCAGCGGCGAGACCCGAGGCGCTGTTTGGGATGAAATCGACCTGAAGGAGCGTACCTGGATCATTCCTGGCGAACGGATGAAAGCTGGCAAAGAGCATCGTGTACCGCTTAGCCACTCGGCAGTGGCACTGCTCCAATCATTGCCGCGTCTTGTAGATGAACCCTGGCTCTTTTCTGCACCTCGCGGAGGTCAACTCTCTGACATGGCTTTGTCGGCTGTGATGAAACGCATGAATGTGGACGCGGTGCCTCATGGGTTTCGCTCAACTTTCAGGGATTGGGTCGGGGAACGCACAAATCATCCAAGTGAAGTCGCTGAGCAAGCATTGGCGCACACCTTGGAGAGCAAGGTAGAAGCAGCGTACAGACGTGGTGATAGCTTGCTAAAAAGAAGACAATTGATGCAAGACTGGGACAACTTCATCAAAGGCAATGAAAGCTTCTTTGCTTCCGAAAGTTTTCAGGATTATTCAATTATTAGAGAAAAAATAATTAAATGAGTTTATTCAAAATAATGGCAAAAGAAGACGAAGAAATTCTTGAAGAAAAAATCATCAAAATACATCAGAAAGCAAAAAAGGAATTGCTCCCCTACTTGAAGGCGTATTTATGGTCGCAGGGATTGAGTGAGGATGACAAGGCGATTGTTGAAGATGAAAATCTGGTTGATATAAAAATAGGTAAAGCGGGCACTGGTGAGACCAAATTCCTAACAGTCAACGCAAGCTCCTTGGAACCTAAGCCTAAGCCCAACCAGAATCAGAACAATAAGAATCTAAAGCAGCAAAATAAAAGAGAAGAAATCACTGATTTCATCGGTGATGCCATTACAAGCACACTATCAGCCATGAAAAGAGCGCAGATAGCCATAAATCAGAAAAATTATGCCGACGCACTAGAATA
Organism: Polaromonas sp.; assembly: GCA_028291905.1. Taxonomy (GTDB): domain Bacteria; phylum Pseudomonadota; class Gammaproteobacteria; order Burkholderiales; family Burkholderiaceae_C; genus Polaromonas. The sequence continues at coordinate 65 of JAQGNK010000555.1, read as the reverse complement.
TTCTACGTTGATTCATGAATCTCTTGGATGCATCAAGGTAGCAAATAAATTAAATTTCTTTAATA
>JAQGNK010000544.1 GCA_028291905.1 Polaromonas sp. | reverse complement strand
AGCTTCACATCGCCCGAGAAAATGCCGCCGTCGAACCACTGCAGAAAGTCATGCCGCCTCTCCAGCGCCCGGGCGAAAGGGGCAGGCATGTTGGACAGAAAGTACAGCCTGAGCCCGCCCCGACTGTCGCGGCGCTCGCGCAGCCGGGCCAGCAGTTCGACATTGCAGGCAATCGGCGCCAGCCGCTCGCCAATCGGCGCCAGGGCTTCGTGCAACGTGTCATGCGGCAATTCCAGCCGCAGCGCGGTACGGGAAATCACCTCGTCCAGCGCCACCCGGCCGCTGTCGAACCCCTGCCAGTCGGCATGGTTGAAAATATCTTGCGCCAGCTGCCGCGCCTGCGCAGGCGTGGCCGCAAGCGCAGGAAAATGCTGCGCCACCAGCTGCGCCGGCTGCCAAGTGAACAGCACGGCACCAAAATCAAAAACGATGTTCATGGAATTACCCTACTGCTAACCATCTAAAAAATTCATGCCGCGTTTTTTTGCGCCAAAAACCAGTCATTTTCATGCCCACTTCTGGCAGACACGGTAAGCCGTTCCTTTGCACGGCTCAGCGCAACGTAAAACCGGTTGCGCTCTTCTTTTGCCGGAGCACTGTATGCCGGAAACTCACCTCGGTTTGCGCAAGGTAAATAGACATCGGAAAACTCCAGCCCCTTGACCATATCTACGTTGAAGAGCGAGATAGCTGTCTGCTGGCGGCGCAATGCGCTTTGCCGGTGCGCGAGCTGCTTTTGGGCTTGGTTTTTTTGGTCGATATCTTCCCGCTTTTTTTCCTGCAGATTGAGATATTGGAAAAATGCAGCCACTGAGCCGTGCTGCTCGGCTGCTGCTTTTAATGTTTCAAGATTGGCAAGCGCTTCCTTTCGCCGCCGCACGGACACAAAAGCATTGGCGAGCAGGCGCTCTATTTCCAGCGCGCCCGCAATCTCTGCGACCGTGACCTGCTGGCCCTTCAGTTCAACCTTCCCAATCGCTGCAGTAAGACGCCTGACCACGACCTGTTCACAATAACCAGACTTTAAAAGCGTGCCATTCATAAAGGCCCTGATCACTTGCTCGCTTGCGGCAGCGCTTTGCATCGCCATCTGCACAAACGCCTCCCGTGAACGCGCGCCGGCCTCGAACAAGGCTGACTCGGAGTAACTGGGGCGGGCGAATTCATCAAAGGCTCGAATAATGCCTCGGCGCACTTTCTCGGAGCCAGCCGCGTCGGTCACCCGCTGACCACCCACCGCGACAATGCCGCGAATCAACATGATTTCGGGCCAGTCAAAGCAACTCACCAGGCCAGACACCTCGTAAGGCAACCCTTCGCCGATCAAGGTATTTTCAATCGCAAAGCTTTGGTACGGATGCCGGAGCACGATAGCCAGACTTGAGTCACCGGTCTTGTTGTTTTTATAGCGCTTCAAAACATCAAGGAGAGACTGGTCCATGCCGCTGGGGGTATTTTTATAGTTTGCCAACTCAACGCTGGTGGCGCTGTCCTGACGGGATTGGCATTTGCCAGGAAAAATTCGATTGACCGCTTGAGACAGCTCCTGACCAAACCGGAAGGTCAGGGCCAATCCAAACGACTTGACCGGACGCTTGAGATCGCTCTCCAGCACATCGGTATTCATGAACCTGTCATCAGCCGCGTCGTATTCATAGATCACCTGATGCCTGTCGCCCACCCCCACAAACTGGCAGCGGTCAGCGCGGTTTTCAGACATGAGCAATTTAACGACCTCATACGCCGCAGCATTCAGGTCATGCATTTCGTCGAGCAGTACCAACGAAAAATTCGCCGGGACGGCCGGGCTGCCCGGCGGTATATAACCGCCGAGGCGGTAGCGGGCCAGATCATAGGAAGCATCGCCCTCAGAACGAAACGCAGGAGGCTCATCGCCAAATCCTGCGCAACGGACATGCCGAACATAGTCCCGAAACCACAAGGCCGCATGCAGGTCCACGACATCCGGGTCGTTGGCAATTTCGGCAGTGCGACTGAAGCTGCCTTCCTCATCCAAAAACTGCAAGCCGCCCTTGAAGCGTCTGGACAGCATGAAAAAATCCTCGATCCAGTCGTCGTCGCGCGATTTGCCAGCATTGGACGGTATGCGAAAGTCTTCCTTGATGGTGGACGGTGTGGTTTCGATCATCCGCATCATGGCGGTCCAGGCAGGAGTGGCCAAATCGTTCAATGAATCAAGCAAAGGGACGGAGCCACTTTCAAACGCCATGAGAATGCGTCGTGAAAATTTCTCAATGGTCTCGATCTGCATCGCCTTGATCTGACTGCTTGAAAGCCCGATCCGTTTCAGTGCAAAACGCATGGCGTCTATGGCTGCATCTGTTTTTGTCAATACGAGAATTCGCCTGGGATCAATTCCCTTGCCGAGGGCTTGTCCTGCCAGCAGGGCCAGGGTGCTTGTTTTTCCTGTGCCTGCTGCCGCCTCGATGATCACGACCGGGCTCTTGCAACCGAGAATTGCAAGCTGCTCTTGCGTGGGCATTATTAATGGGGGCACGGCATTGCCTTTATGAAAGGAATCGAAAGAAAAGCCAGCGCAGCCAAAGGATCAAGAAGGTTTGCTGCGATGTTCTCAGCGGCAGATCGGCGCATTTGCATCATGTTTTGTCAACCATGTGCCGCCGCGCCTTGTTAACCTGGCCGCAGACGCTGCAACAAACCCGCCGTCGAGCCGTCAAGCCCTGATATGTCACCGTTTTGCAAGCGTGGCTCGATGTCCTTGGCCAGCACCTTGCCCAGTTCGACGCCCCACTGGTCAAAGCTGTTGATGCCCCAGACCGCGCCGCTGACGAACACCCGGTGCTCCTGCAGGGCAATCAGGGCGCCCAGGCTGGCGGGGGTGAGCTGATCCAACAGCAGGAAAGTGCTGGGCCGGTTGCCCGGAAAATCCCGGTGGCCGCCGGCGTCTTCCTTGCCGCGCATCAGGGCCTGGGCCTGCGCCAGCACGTTGGCCAGCAGTTTGGTGTGGTGGCCGGGCAGGTCATGGGGCGAATGGGCGGCCTGCCGGATGGCGACAAACTCGACCGGAACCACGGTCGTGCCCTGGTGCAGCATCTGAAAATAGGCATGCTGGCCATTGGTGCCGGGCTCGCCCCACAGCACCGGCGAGGTGTCGAAAGGCAGCGGCTGGCCGTCCTTGCCGACCCGCTTGCCGTTGCTCTCCATCTCCAGCTGCTGCAGGTATGCCGGCCAGCGCCGCAGCGCGCTGCTGTAGGGCGCGATGCTGCGGCTGGAAAAACCGTGGAAATTGCGGTACCAGACATCGAGCAGGCCCAGGCGCACCGGCAGGTTCCGCGCCAGCTCGGCGGTGCGGAAATGCTCGTCCATCGCATGCGCGCCGGCCAGGAAGTCGCGAAAACCTGCCGCGCCAATCGCAATCGCCAGCGGCAGGCCGATGGCCGACCAGAGCGAATAGCGCCCGCCGACCCAGTCCCAAAAGCCAAAGGTGGCGGTGATGCCAAAGTCGTTCGCGGCCTGGACGTTGGTCGTCAGCGCGGCGAAATGCCGGGCGATGTGGCTGCCGCCCTGCGCTTCAAACCAGGCCTTGGCCGAATGAGCGTTGGTCATGGTCTCGGTCGTGGTGAAGGTCTTGGAGGCTACCAGGAACAGCGTGCTCTCGGCTTTCAGCCCGCGCAGCACGCCGGCCAGTTCGGCACCGTCGATGTTGGAGACAAAGTGAAGCCGCTTGCCCGAGGCGGCGAATTCGTCCAGCGCCAGCACCGCCATCTGCGGCCCCAGGTCGGAGCCGCCGATGCCGATGTTGACGATATCGGTGATGGCTGCGTCGCTGCGCACCTGCTCCGCATAGTCCAGCATGGCGCTGAGCGTCGTTTCCACCTCGGCCTGCGCATCTGCTAGCTTATTGATAGCTGCTTGCGCAGGTATATATTGCGCTGGAGGTTGTTTTCTTAATAAAAAGTGCATCACCGCACGCTGCTCGGTGGTGTTGATCTGCGCCCCGGCAAACATCGCATCCCGCTGCTGCGCCAGCCCGCACTGGTCTGCCAGCGCCAGCAGCAGCGCCTGGCTATCGGCGCAGATCAAGTTTTTTGACAGGTCGGCGAACACATGTGGCGCTTGCTGGCTGAAATTTTCAAAGCGCTGGCCGTCCTGCGCAAAGGCTTCGCGCAGATCGAAAGCCTTGCCGCGGGTTTCAAAATGGGCCTGCAGCGCGGCCCATGCAGCCGTCTTGTCGCAACGTGGTGTGGTCATTAAAAAGCCTCCTCGGTTTTTATGTTGGCGTCAGACAGCCGCCATCAGCTGCTCGAGCTTGATGGCATCGACCGCGAAGGCGCGAATGCCCTCGGCCAGCTTTTCGGTCGCCATCACGTCCTCATTGAGCGCATAGCGAAAGCCCGCTTCATTAAAGTTGACAGCTGGCAGGTCCAGCGCCGCCGCCTCGCCGGCATCGAGCGCGCGTTCGAGCGGCGCATCGCTGGCAGCCAGCTGGGCCAGCAGCTCCGGGCTGATGGTCAGCAGATCGCAGCCGGCCAGCGCAGTGATCTGGCCAATGTTGCGAAAACTCGCGCCCATCACTTCG
>JAQGNK010000137.1 GCA_028291905.1 Polaromonas sp. | reverse complement strand
CCATGGACTTGGCAAACTTCTTCATCCAGCTCTTGAACAGCGTGCAGTACGGCCTGCTGCTGTTCATGCTGGCGGCCGGCCTGACACTGATTTTCGGCATCATGGGCGTGGTCAACCTGGCGCATGGCAGCTTCTACATGCTGGGCGCCTACCTGGCGTGGTCGCTCAGCGCCCAGTTGGGCAGCTTGGCGCTGGCCATCCTTTGCGGGGCGGCGCTGTCGGTGGTGTTCGGCCTGGCGCTCGAATGGCTGCTGTTCCGGCACTTTTACAAGCGCGACCACCTGGACCAGGTGCTACTGACGTTCGGATTGATCTATATTTTTGAGGAGCTGCGCTCGATTCTCTGGGGCGACGATGTGCACGGCGTGCCGGTTCCCGAGCTGCTCAGCGCCTCGATTGAGCTGACCGACAACCTCTCGTATCCGGTCTATCGCCTGTTCATGTCGGGCGTCTGCCTGGTGCTGGCCATTGGCCTTTACCTGCTGATCTCCAAGACCCGACTCGGCATGAAGATACGCGCCGGCGCCTTCAACCGCGACATGGCCGAATCGCTGGGCGTCAACATCAAGCTGATCCATGCGGTGGTGTTCGCGCTGGGCGTCGGCCTGGCGGCGGTGGCAGGCATGGTGGCCGCGCCGATTGCCAGCGTCTACCCCAACATGGGCTCGCAGGTGCTGATCATGTGCTTCGTGGTGGTGGTCATCGGCGGCATCGGCTCGGTGCGCGGCGCCCTGATTGCCGCGCTGCTGGTCGGGCTGGTCGATACCTTCGGCAAGGTGCTGCTGCCGCAAGTCGCTGGGATGCTGGTCTATATTTTGATGGCGGCCGTGCTGCTGTGGAAACCTGAAGGGCTGTTCAAGCAATGAGCACGGCAAAAACAAACATTGAAATCCTGCCGCCCGGCGTGCAGGTGGCCCTGGCGCTGGGCCTGGTCGCCCTGCTGGCCTTTCCCTTCGCCGGCACCGACTACTACACCGAGATGCTCACCCGCATGATGATCATGGCGATTTTCGCGATGAGCCTTGATTTGCTGCAGGGCGTGACAGGCCTGGTGTCGCTGGGCCATGCGGCCTACTTCGGGCTGGCCGGCTATGCGCTGGCTTTTCTCACGCCGCAGGGCGAGCCGGTCAGCCTGTGGTGGACCTTGCCGCTGGCGGTGCTGGGCTCGGGCCTGGCTGCGCTCGTCATCGGCTTTTTCTCGGTACGCACCCACGGCATCTACTTCATCATGGTCACGATGGCATTTGCCCAGATGATCTTTTTCCTGTTCTTCGACAACAAGGTGCTGGGCGGCTCCGACGGGCTGTACATCAACTTCAAGCCCAGCACCGCCGTGTTCGGCTGGGTGCCGTTCGACCTGGACAGCAAGCGAACGCTCTACTACTTCACGCTGGCTGCGCTGCTGCTGGTCTATGCCTTTTTGCGGCGCTTGCTCTGGAGCCCGTTCGGCCGGGCGCTGGCCGGCATCCGCGTCAACGAGCACCGCATGCGGGCGCTGGGCTTCGGCACCTTCGGCTACAAGCTGGCCGCCTTCACCCTGGCGGGCAGCCTGGCCGGGCTGGCCGGCTACCTCTGGGGCATGCAGACCGGCTATATCAACCCCGAGCTGATGGGTTTCCAGATGAGCGCGCATGCCATCATGATGGTGGTGCTGGGCGGCATGGGCAACTTTGCCGGCGCCATCGTCGGCGCCTTCACCTTTGAATACCTGCTGCATGTGTTCAAGGACCTGCCGCAGGTCGGCAGCATCAACCTGGGCAAGCACTGGCAGCTGTGGATGGGACTGTTCATCGTGCTGCTGGTGAGCTTTGCGCCGCGCGGCGTGCTGGGTCTGGCCGGCCGGTTCGGCAGGGCCAAGCCGGCCGACGCCACGGATGACAAGGCGGGGCAATCATGAGCACGGTTCTTCGCACCCTTCTCAGCGCGCAAAAGCTGACCAAGCGCTTCGGCGGCCTGGCTGCCGTCAACGAGGTGTCGGTCGATCTCTGGCAGGGCCGAATCCATGCGGTCATCGGGCCGAACGGCGCCGGCAAGTCCACCCTGACCAACCTGCTGTCGGGCGACCTGCCGCCCACGTCGGGCAGCGTGGTGCTCGGCGGCCAGGACATCACCGGCTGGGCGCCCGAGAAAATCTCCAGCCAGGGTCTGGGTCGCAGCTACCAGAAAACCAACATCTTCCTGCCCTTCAGCGTCTGGGAAAACGTCCGGCTGGCGTCGCAGTCGCGCCAGCCGCATGCCGCCAGCTGGCTCAGCCGCGCTACCCAATACGCAGCAGTCAACGCACGCGCAGAAAGGGCCATCGAGCTTTCCGGCTTGAAAAACAGGTTGCACAGCATCGCCGGCACCATCAGCCACGGCGAGCAGCGCCAGCTGGAAATCGCCATGACGCTGGCGACCGAGCCCCAGGTGCTGCTGCTCGACGAGCCGCTGGCCGGGATGGGCGCGAACGAGGCCGAGCGCATGGTCGGCCTGCTGCTGGCCCTGAAGAAAGACCACGGCATCCTGCTGGTCGAGCACGACATGGACGCGGTGTTCACCCTGGCCGACCAGCTGACGGTGATGGTCAACGGCCAGGTGATTGCCAGCGGCACGCCGGCGCAAATCCGGGCCGACGCGGGCGTGCAGGCAGCGTATCTGGGGGAAGAAACCGAAGGGGGAACCGCGCATGGCCACTAGCCCGAACACTGCCGACCTGCTGGTCAACGCCACAAAGATTAACACCTACTACGGCGCCAGCCACATCCTGCGCGACCTGAGCTTTTCGGTGGCGCGCGGCGAAACCATCGGCCTGATGGGGCGCAACGGCATGGGCAAGAGCACCTTGCTCAAAAGCATCGTCGGCCTGGTGCGGCCGCGCACCGGCACGGTCGAGATCGCCGGCCAGCCGATGAATGGGCGCCCGCCCTATGAAGTGTCTCGGCTCGGCATCGCCTATGTGCCCGAGGGCCGGGGCATCTTCGGCAACCTGAGCGTGGTCGAGAACCTGAAGATGGCCGCCCGCGCCGGCACGCGGGGCCAGCGCGACTGGACCTACGACCGGGTGCTGGAGACTTTTCCACGCCTGAAGGAGCGGCTTGGCCACGGCGGCCAGCAGCTCAGCGGCGGCGAGCAGCAGATGCTGACCATCGGCCGCGCCCTGATGACCAACCCGGATGTGCTGATCCTGGACGAAGCCACCGAAGGCCTGGCGCCGCTGATCGCCCGCGACATCTGGCGCATCTGCGCGCTGGTCAAAGGCACCGGCATCAGCAGCGTGATCGTGGACAAGAACTGGAAGCACGTCAGCCAGATCACCGACCGCAATGTGATTCTGGTCAAGGGCGAAGTGGTGTTCGAGGGCAGCTCGGCGGCGCTGCATGCGCAGCCGGAGCTGCTGCAGCAGTACCTGGGCGTTTAGTGCGAAATCAACCTGACGTTCGACCACGGCGCTCAAGGCATGCAGCGGAATTTTGCTACTGAATTCATAGCTGCTTGCGCAGACTGTGCCTGCGCAAAAGGCTTGTTTGATGCTGAAACGCTGCTTTCCGGTTAAAACGAATGCGCTCTGGTGCCTGAGTGCTTGAACAGCAAACAAAGCTCTGGCGCAGGCACAGTCTGCGCGAGCAGCTATCACTTCAGTAGCAAACAGGCTGCCGGGTCGCCAATGTTGCGTCAGGGTGATGGCGCCTCAAAACACCCAGCCGCCAGGCCATCAGCCCTCCGACACCACCCCAGCCGCGCTGCGGCGCTGCTGCAGGAACGGCGGCAGCCCTTCGAGCAGGCGCCGGCCGTAGGACGTGTTCACCAGCCGGCGGTCATAGCAATAGACAAACGCCCGGTCGGTCTCGGTGCGGATCGCCCGCCCCGCCCACTGCGCCAGCCGGATCGCGGTGGCCGGCACCACCAGCTCGCTGAACGGGTCGCGCCCGACCGAGCGCAGCCATTCGGCGCGCGCCTCGCCCACCGGGTCGTCGGGCGGCGCGAACGGCAGCTTGGCGATGAACACCGTCTCGCACAGCTGGCCCGGCAGGTCCAGCCCCTCGCCGAAGGACTGCATGCCGAAGATCACCGACGCCCCGCCGGCCTCCACCCGCTCGCGGTGCCGCTTGATCAGCAGCGTGCGCGGCAGCTCGCCCTGCACCAGCACCTTGTCACGCAGTGCGCCGGCCAGCCCCGCCACCGCCTGGCTCATCTGCTGGCGCGAGGTGAACAGGCACAGCGCGCCGTGCTCGACCAGGGCCACGTCGCCCAGCAGCAACCGAGTCATCTCGGCGGTGAAGGCTTCGGCCTGCTTCGGGTCGGCCTGGGTCTGCACCGTCACGAAGCGACCCTGGCGGGCGTAGTCGAAGGGGCTGGCGACTTCCAGCGCGCTGGCAGCCGGGTCGTCCTGCAGGCCCGATTCGCGCAGGTAGAAATCGAACTCGCCGCAACTGGTCAGCGTGGCCGAGGTGACCACGGCGGCGCGCACCCGCGACCAGAAATGGTGGCGCAGCGTGCTGCCCGGCAGGATCGGGCTGGCATGGGCCTTGATGACCACCATGCCGCTGTCCAGCCCGCCCTGCCCCAGCTCGAAGGTGAACCACTTGGCGACCGGCACGCTGCCTTCCTCGCTTTCCGCCGCCTTGAGCAGCAGCTCGGTGGTGGCCTGCACTTTCTCCAGCCGGGGCGACAGCATGCCGAGCTGGGCATACAGGATCGACAGCTTGCGCGCCTCGTCGGGCTGGTCGCGCATGGCGCTGCGCAGGGCCTTGGCAATCGTGTTGAGCACCGCCAGCATGCTCTCGGCGAGCGCATTGAGCAGCCGCAGCGGCTCGTCCAGCGCCTCGGGCAGCGCGCCGCGCGGCAGCCTGAAGCGCACCGGCCCGTGAGCACTGCGCGTCTCCCTGAAGGCCTGGCCGTGCAGGTCCATCAGCAGCCGGCTCAGATCGACCATGCCCTGGCGCAGCTGCGCGGCCAGGCGCGGCACGTCGGCCGATTCCGTCACCGTCATCAACCCGCCGATGCGGCGCGCCCGGTTCGCCAGCGTTTCGAGCCAGAGGGTGCGGCTCAGGTCCATCGAGGCGGCGAAATGGTCGAGCGCCACGGCCGGCAGGTGGTGGCCCTCGTCGAGCACCAGCAGGCAGTTGTCCAGCTCTGGCAGCATGCGCGAGCCGAGCGAGGACATCAGCAAATCATGGTTCACCACGATGACCTGCGCGCCGACCAGCTCCTTGCGCTTTTCGTAATAGGTGCACTGGTTGAAAACCGGGCAGTGCTTGCCAGTGCACGAGCTCGACTCGGCCGCCACCGGTGACCACAGCTCCGACTCGGGCGGCTGCGCCAGGTTGTCGCGGTCGCCGTCCCAAGCGCTGCTGGCCAGGTCGCGCACCAGCTTGGCATAGAACACGGCGCGCGCCTCCATCACATGCAGCGGCGCGTGGGCAGCCATCTCGTCGGGAAACAGGTCGTCGTCATCGTCCGGGTCCGCCGTGCCTGCATGGCGCGACAGCTTGAGCTTGCAGACATAGCGGCCCCGCCCCTTGGCCAGGCCGAAGCGAAAGGCCTGCGGCATCAAGGCGGCCAGCGCCGGCAGGTCCTTGTTGACCAGCTGCTCCTGCAGGGCCACGGTGGCGGTCGAGATCATGACGCGGGTGTTGCGGGCCAGCGCGGTGGCAATCGCCGGCGCGCAGTAGGCCAGCGACTTGCCGACGCCCGTGCCGGCCTGGATCACCGCGATGGCGCGGACCGGCTCGTCGCCGTCCTCCTCCACCCGTCCCAGGGTGGCCGCGCTGAAGGTCTGGGCGACTTTTTCGGCCATCAGCCGCTGGCCGGGCCGGTCGCGGAAAGCGCCCGAGGCGTCCACGGCGTCGTCAAAGGCTTCAAGCGCCAGCCGGGCGATGTCTTCAGGGAGCATGTAAAGAAAAAAGTAGAGGCAGCGAAGGCCGCACAGCCATCGAGTTTACCGCGCAGCCTGCCTGGCGGCGCGGTGTGGGGGCAGGCAGCCCGGCCGGGTTCCGGGCGATGGCTTTTCGCTACTGAATTCATAGCTGCCAGCGCAGGTTATGTATGCGTCATTGACCCTTTTGATGCTGAAAACAGCAACCAGTCAACACGCTGCGATGGCCGTCATTCCCGCGAAGGCGGGAATCCAGCGGCATGCCATGCAAGCGGCTGATGAAGCGCTGCACGGGATTTCCGCTTTCGCGGGAATGGCGCTGGCTTTTATAAAGGACTGCTTCAAGAAGGCAAGCTGCTGAATAGCCTGCCACAACGCATCCGCTTTATCCAGCCGGTTGATTCACAGCAGCGGCCGCAGCTCCCGCGCCGCCTCCAGCAGCAGCGGCAGCAGATCGCGCTGCATCACGCCGGGCGCCAGCCGCGCCGGCGACGCCACCACATTGAGGGCCGCCACCGTGCGCCCCTCCATGTTGCGCAGCGGCACCGCCAGCGCATGCACGCCCAGCTCATGCTCCTCGCTGGCGACGCACCAGTCGTCCTTGCGGACCTGCGCCAGCAGGCTGCGAAAGCCCTTGGCGTCGACGACCGTGTGCGGCGTCAGCCGGCGCAGCGGCGCGTCCTTGAGCCAGCTGCCCAGTTCAGCGCGGCTCAGGGACGCCAGCAGCACCCGCCCGGTCGAGGTGGCATGCGCCGGCAGGCGTGCGCCCAGGTGAAGGCCATAGGCCAGCATGCGGATGACGCCGCTGCGCGCCACGATCACCACCTCGGCGCCGTCGAGCACCACGGCTGAAAACGGCTCCTGGGTCTGCGCGGCCAGGCGGTTCAGGGTCGGCTGCAGCACGCGCGGCAGCCGCGCCGACGCCAGGTAGCTGCCCGAGAACCGCAGCACCTTGGCCGACAGCCAGAAGTAGCTGCCGTCGGTTTCCAGGTAGCCCAGATGGGCCAGCGTCAGCAGATGGCGGCGGGCGGCAGCGCGGGTCATGCCGGCCCGCTCGGCGGCCAGCGTGGCGTTGAGCCGCTGGCGCTGGGTGTCGAAACTCTCCAGCACCGCCATGCCCTTGGCCATGCCTTCGATCTTGTCGGCCCTGGCGATGGGAAAGGCGGCAGCAGCGGCAGCGGTTTTTAAAGCGGTCATTGCGCGACTATCGCACAACGAGGCCGATGACCGCGCAAAGCCGCCTTGCCGCGCTGGCCTTGCGGCGCCGGAATGCCTAAGCTGGAGTCCATTCGAAAAGCCTCGGGCAAAGCGCCGTTCCCAGGCCTGGCACTTTATCTTTCAAAGGAGACAAACATGCGCACTCAAGTCGTGATCGTCGGCGGCGGACCCGCCGGGCATTTGCTGGGGCAGCTGCTCCACAAGGCGGGCATCGACGCCGTCATCGTGGAGCGCCAGTCGGGCGACTATGTGCTGGGCCGCATCCGCGCCGGCGTGCTGGAGCAGGTCACCATGGAGCTGATGGACGAGGTCGGCGTGGGCGAGCGCATGCACCGCGACGGGCTGGTCCATGGCGGCTTCGACATGCTGTTCAAGGGCGAGCGCCACCGCATCGACATGAACCGGCTCACCGGCGGCAAGAACGTCATGGTCTATGGCCAGACCGAAGTCACCCGCGACCTGATGGAGGCGCGCCGCGCCGCGGGCCTGACGACGATTTACGAGGCCGGCAATGTCTCGGTGCATGGTTTCGACACCGCCCAGCCCCGTGTGCGCTATGAAAAGGACGGCCAGACGCATGAAATCGCCTGCGACTTCATTGCCGGCTGCGACGGTTTTCATGGCGTGTGCCGGGCCAGCGTGCCGCGCGGCGCGATCCGTGAATTTGAAAAGGTCTATCCCTTCGGCTGGCTCGGCATCCTGTCGGACACGCCGCCAGTGCATCATGAACTGATCTACGCCAACAGCCCGCGCGGCTTTGCCCTGTGCTCGCAGCGCAGCCAGACGCGCAGCCGCTACTACCTGCAGGTGCCGCTGACGGACCAGGTGCAGGACTGGTCGGATGAAGCCTTCTGGCAGGAACTGCGCCTGCGGCTGGACCCCGAGGCGCGCGAGCAATTGGTCACCGGCCCGTCTATTGAAAAAAGCATTGCCCCGCTGCGCAGCTTTGTGACTGAGCCGATGCGTTTCGGCCGCATGTTCCTGGCGGGCGACGCGGCCCATATCGTGCCGCCCACCGGCGCCAAGGGGCTTAACTTGGCGGCCACCGATGTGAAGTATTTGTCCGGCGCCCTGATCGAGTTCTACCAGGACAAGAGCGAAGCGGGCATCGACAGCTACTCCGAGCGCTGCCTGCGCCGCATCTGGCGCGCCGAGCGCTTTTCCTGGTGGTTCACCGGGCTGATGCACCGCTTTCCTGAGAACGGCGAGATCGGCCAGAAATTTCAGGAAGCCGAGCTGGACTACATCATCAATTCGGAAGCCGGCTCGCGCTCGGTGGCCGAGAACTATGTCGGGCTGCCGCTGGATTTTGGCGAGCATGCGGCAATGCACGCCAGGGCGTAAAAAAGCAGTGGGGTGATGGGAACACCCCGCTCAGGCATTTCACGGGCGGCCAGGTCGCCCGTTTTTCATGGCGCGGCGGGTTTTGCAGTAAATTTAAAGGTTTCAGGCCTCCAGCGCAGGCAACACCTGCGCAACCAGCTACCAAATCCATAGCAAATGACATCCACTACCGCCCCTGCCTTCCTGCCCCTGTCGGGCATTCGCATCCTGAGCCTGGCGCTCAACCTGCCCGGCCCGGCCGCGCTGATGCGCTGCCGCCGGATGGGCGCCACCTGCCGCAAGCTCGAACCGCCCGGCGGCGACCCGATGCGCCGGTACAACCCGGCGGCCTATGCCGAGCTGCATGAAGGCATCGCGCTGCTGACCGCCGACCTGAAAAGCGACGCGGGCCAGACGCTGCTGCATAGTGAGCTGGCACAGGCCGATGTGCTGATTACGTCCTTCCGTCCCTCGGCTTTCGACAAGCTCGGGATCGCCTGGGAAAAGCTCCATCGCCAGTATCCGCGCCTGTCGCAGGTCGCCATCGTCGGCGGCACTGGGGAACAGGCCGAGGCACCCGGCCATGACCTGACCTACCTGGCTGAGAGTGGCCTGGTGCCCGGTCTTGAACTGCCGGCCACGCTGTATGCCGACATGGGCGGCTCGCTGATGGCCAGCGAAGCCGTGTTGCAGGCGGTGCTGCACCAGCGCGTCTCCGGCAAGGGCATGTTCCTGGAAATCGCCCTGTCGGCCGCCGCCGGCTACCTGGCCCTGCCGCGCCAGTGGGGCCTCACCCAGCCCGAGGGCTTTGTCGGCGGGGCGCATGCCGGCTATGGTGTTTATCCGTGCCGCGATGGCCGGGTTGCCGTGGCCGCGCTGGAGCCACATTTTGCCGCGTCGCTGTGCGCGGCTGCAGGCGTCACGCCATGCGACCTGCGCAGCCTGCTGGCGCCCGCCACGCGCCAGCGCATTGCCGATTTCCTGCTGACGCAAACCCGTCAGGAACTCGATGCGCTGGCGCAGGCCCAGGACATTCCAATGCACACCATGGCCTGAAACCGCCTCCTGGCAGCCT
>JAQGNK010000300.1 GCA_028291905.1 Polaromonas sp. | reverse complement strand
GCCGGCTCCAGGCTGGTCATGATGCCAAAGGCTTCCTGCGGCAAGCGCTTCAAGGCCATCATCTCCAGGGAAATGGGGATGGCGCTGGAGATGGCAGCCACGCCAAGCCCAAACAGCAGGATGTTGGGCTCTAGCAGTGCGCTGCCCGCATGCCAGACACCGAACGGCACCACGGTGAGGGCCGCTACGGTCAACCCCAGCGCCACCGAGTGGCCGGCATGCAGGTGGCTCAATCGCTTGCCAAACACGATGTAGGCGCCCCAGCACACAGCCGCTGCCAGTGCGTACATTACGCCTTCGGAGTCCAGGCTGGCTACGCTTTGGCCAAGGGGTAGCAGCAAACCCAGTCCGAGCACGGCCAGCGCCAGCCAGGCAAAGTCGACTGGCTTGCGCGAATACAGCATCGCTACCGCCAATGGTCCCGAGAATTCGATGGCGACCGCCACCCCGAACGGGATGGTGAGCAGCGACATGTAAAAAAGCAGGTTCATGAAGCCCAGCGCCACGCCGTACTTCAGGACGGACACCGCATCGGTGCGAGAGAGGGACCAGCGCCAGGGCCGCCACAATGCCAGCAGCAGCAGCGCTGAAAACCCCACGCGCAAGGCGGTCGTGCCCAGGGAGCCCACTTGCGGGAAAAGCTGCTTGGCAAAGGAGGTGCCAATGCCCAACGCGGTCACGGAGCCCAACACGGCAAGAAGAGGCAAGAGGTTGTCAAGTCGGCGAGAAGTCATCCTTGGAACATAACCCATGCCAACCGGCTGGCCCCTGTCCGGAGGCGGTGCAGCTCCAGCTTTCAGCTGCATGGGTTCGAGCCTTTCAACCGGCCTTGAGCGATTGGCGGTGCATGGTGGGTCGAGAAGTTGCCCCTTCACACGTGCCTCCACTCGCTTGGCGCTCACAGCGCCTTTGTTCTGACGAGTTGAAGCGGGCTGGGTTCGGCCCGGAGCAGCGACTGTATTCGATACTTGGCCGCAGCGCCTGTTGGCGCTTGATGGTCATGCCCCACGACCAGCACGTCGCAGCCCGCCCGGCTGACGACACGCCGGGCGACGCTGCCGAACATGAAGTCGACCAGCGCCGGGCTTCTTCGCTTGCCCACGATGACCAGGTCCGAGCCGGTGAACGCCTGGTGGACCGCGATGTGGCTAGCCGGCTCCGCGCGCCCGGCCGCCAGTGAGGCGCGGTTTCTTCGCGTGTCCAGGGAGTTGGAAAACCGAATCAGGCGCTCCTGCGCGTCCTGAAGGACCGCCTGCCGGTAGGCCTTCATCACTTCGGTAGAGCCAGCTTCCGAGCGCACCCCGGGTTCGTTGTCCGTATTGAGGGCGTGGAACAGCTCGAGCGCCGATTCGCGTTCAAAACCGCTAGCGTAACGCACCAGTTCCCTCGATTCCGGCGTGAAGTCCACCGCCACCAGCACCTCGCGGTACGGCCTGGATGGCGCCTGCTTGACGACGAGCACCGGGCACGGGCATCGCCGCATCAGCTGGTCGAGCGTGGTGCCGCGCCAGAAGGCGTGCTTTGCGCGATGCGGCCGGGGGTCCAGCACGAGCAGGTCCGCGCGGTCGGCGTGCTGCACGATGGCGTCAACCATGGCGCCGCTGTGGGCCAGCGCTTGGGCCGCGATGCCGTGGCGCCGGGCCAGCTGGCGCGCGCGTTGCTGCAGGCGTGCGAAAGGGTCGGTAAACCTCAAGCTCGGCACCTCGTCTGCGTACATGATGCGCAAACTGGCCCGATGCCGCGCGGCCAGGAGCGCCGCGCGGTCGAGCGCGTGCTCGGCGGGGGTGGAAAAGTCAGTCAAGGCAAGGATGGAATGAAGGGTCATGGGAATTCCTGGACGAGCAAATGCGGGCCCCTGGGCGTCAACGCCGGGGGTAAAAAGTGGGCGGGCGTGCCGCCGCTCAGGTCGTGTAGTCGCCGCTGGCTTCGGGCTGGAACAGCAGCGCTGCGATTTGGGCCGTGCACAGCTCCCCCGTGGGAGTGCGCCAGTGGGCGGTCGCGCCCACGCTCAAGCCCAGCAGGCTCGCGCCGACGGGCGAGAGCACCGAGATGAAGCCCAGGGTGGGTTCGGCGTCGCGCGGGAAGCAAATCGTGAGCTGCTGCCGGCGGTGCGAAAGCGGGTCAAGGATTTCCACCTGGGAGTTCATGGTGATGACGTCCGCAGGAATTTCGCGCGACGAAACCAGGTGGGGGAACTCAAAACAGCTCTCCAGCTCGGCGGGCAGTTGCCCGTCCTTGCGCATCAGCCGGGCGAAATCGAGCTCGGTGAGCGTGCGCTCGCCGTTCATGGCTGCAAACATACAAAACACTCCAATGACTGCGACCGGACCGGCTGTAAAAGCGGGCGGCCGCTATCGCGCTGGGCTTGGGCCCGGCGATCAATGGATTGCGCTGAAAAGGAAGAGGAAAATCGCCGGGCTTAGGAATGTGCAGCCGACTGGCGCGGCACTGCCACCGCCGTCACCTGGCGCGCCAGCACCGCTGCATTGGCCACAAGGGGCAAGGCAGCTGCTCGAGGGCAGAAAGTGAGGGTGGGAGCACGCATGCGGGCATCTTATGACGGACCCGCGTGGCTGGCAAGCGATGCCCCTACGTTCCTTGCCAGATATGCAGGCGCAGCCCGGCTGCTTGGCATGCTGATACTGGCGTGGCCGCATAAAGTGTTTGGCCTGGCACCTAGCGTTCACTGGTTTGGTGAAATGCACATCAAACTGGGCCGCCCGTGCGCGTTTCTTGTCTGTTCGTTGTCCAATATTGCATTTACAACAATCCTTTATAAAGTTAACTCTGAGAGAAATCCCCCCGGCCCGCCCCGCTTTAGGGGGACGAAGGGAAAATTAGGGGGAGAAGAGGTTATTCAGCTGAGGTAAGCAAAGATTTATGTTGATTACATTCGCGGTGAATTGGCGAAGATTGCATCGCACGGCACTCACCTATGCTCGGTAGGCCGCCCACTTTCCGAGACAAACCTGTCCGATTGCTTCAGCAATGGTTTGTCTGGGCAAATTTTCCTGGATAACGCCTTTTTATCAGCCCCCTCCAATGAAAATTACCTATCTGCGTGGTCTATTTGGTGCCAATTGAAAGTTCAAAAATGACATATTGAAATCTCAGTTCTGGTTAAGGAAAGGAGTCAGTCAGTTCACGGCCAGTGGGTCCCGCGAGTCCCATACTGCAATTCGAGGCTTCACAGGTTGCAGGCAATACGCCACGATGCCGGCCATCAGGTTGACAGTAAAGTTCATGGGCGAACGGTGCCGGGTGTGCTCAATCTGGCACAAATTCTTGAGCTCATCAAAGACGGTTTCCACCAAGGAGCGATTGCGCAGCAGCGCCTGGTCAAATTGCGAGTGAACGACCTCTTTCATGTTCTTGCGTACCCGCGTGACGAGGTCAATGCCCTTGTCCTTCATCTTTTGCGCAAACTCCTTGCCGATATAGCCTTTGTCGGCGTAGAGCTTGCCAAACAGATTCGAGGCGATGGCCAGCAATCCCTTGCGGTCATCAACATTGCCCGGTGTGACCTTGATGGC
>JAQGNK010000270.1 GCA_028291905.1 Polaromonas sp. | reverse complement strand
GACCCGTTCCATCTGAAGGTGTCCGAAGACGGAAAATCGCAGACGGTGAAGTTCAAGCGAGCCATCATCGCCGCCGGTTCCGAAGCGGTGAAGCTGCCCTTCATGCCCGACGATCCGCGCGTGGTCGACAGCACCGGCGCGCTGGGTCTCAAGGAAGTCCCCAAGCGCATGCTGATCCTGGGCGGCGGCATCATCGGCCTGGAGATGGGAACGGTGTACAGCACGCTGGGCGCGCGCCTGGACGTGGTGGAAATGCTCGACGGCCTGATGCAGGGCGCCGACCGCGACCTGGTCAAGGTCTGGCAGAAGATGAATGCGCCGCGTTTCGACAACATCATGCTCAAGACCAAGACGGTGGGCGCCAAGGCGACGCCCGAAGGCATCGAGGTCACTTTTGAAAGCGCCGAGCCGGGCGGCACCGCCCCCGCACCGCAAACCTACGACCTAGTGCTGCAGGCAGTGGGCCGCACGCCCAACGGCAAGAAAATCGCCGCCGACAAAGCCGGCGTGAGCGTCACCGACCGGGGCTTCATTCCGGTTGATATCCAGATGCGGACCAACGTGAAGCACATCTTCGCCATCGGCGACATCATCGGCCAGCCGATGCTGGCGCACAAGGCGGTGCATGAGGCGCATGTGGCGGCCGAAGTGATTGCCGGCGAGCTGCAGGGCAACAAGGAGCTGGCCAGCGCCGCCTTCAACGCCAGGGTGATCCCAAGCGTCGCCTACACCGACCCGGAAGTCGCCTGGGTGGGCCTCACCGAAGACCAGGCCAAGGCGCAGGGCATCAAGGTCAAGAAGGGCCTGTTCCCGTGGAACGCGTCAGGCCGGGCGATTGCCAACGGCCGCGACGAGGGCTTTACCAAGCTGCTGTTCGATGATTCGCCGGAGGCGCACGGCCACGGCAAGATCCTGGGCGGCGGCATGGTCGGCACGCATGCGGGCGACATGATCGGGGAGATTGCGCTGGCGATAGAGATGGGGGCCGACGCGGTTGACATCGGCAAGACGATTCACCCGCACCCGACGCTGGGCGAGAGCATCGGCATGGCGGCCGAGGTGGCGCATGGCAGTTGCACGGACTTGCCGCCGGCGCGGAAGTAAGCCTTCTTTACCCGTGAAGCAAAAAGCCCGTGTCTGTGAAGGCACGGGCTTTTTGCTGTCTGTACAACACAAGCGGGCTTGAAAACCAATTATTTCACGAAAAAATGCATCGTGTTTTGCCAGGCAGGCACAAGGATTTTTATGTCAGGGCTTGCCTTTTTTAACCAAATACCGGTTTTATGCAGGCAGCGTATGCGCAAGCTGCTATCAAAAAAGAAGCGCCTATCAAACCGGCGCGAGCAGTAAGAAGCCTCAGCGAACCGAAGCTGTGTCGCCAAAAGACGCGGTGACCGCCGGCAGGGCCATCAGCGGATCGGACGTGGTGCCGATGGCGGGGGGCGTGGCGGCAACGCGGCGGGCGCCGTCGAAGCGGTGCTGCCAGTAGCTGCCGCCCATGCTTTCCACCCGCACTTCGGCGCCGGGCTTGGGGGCGTGGATGAACTTGCCGTTGCCGACATAGATGCCGACATGGCTGAAGGCGCGTCGCATGGTGTTGAAGAACACCAAGTCGCCGGGCTGCAGGTCGTTCTGGGCGATTTGCTGGGTCGCCGCCGCCTGCTGCTCAGCCTTGCGCGGCAGCAGCAGGCCGATGCTTTGCTGATAGACCGACACCACGAAGCCGCTGCAGTCAAAACCGGTTTCCGCGGTGTTGCCGCCCCGCTTGTAGGGCACGCCCAGGAAGCCCATGGCATTGACCACCAGCTGCGAGGCCGTGTGGGTAACGTTCTGGCCGACCTGCTGTATGTGGGTGAACAGGCCTTTGTCGGCCAGCAGCCTGTCTATCTCATCACCTGAATTGTTGGGAGTTGCGTGCGCACTGAAAGTGCAAAGTGCCGCAATGGCGAGGATGAGGGCAGGGGGGGTCATTCGCATGGCGCCAAGCATACTTGAAGGATTCGTCCTACGTCAATCATGGACTAATAGCCGAATTAATTTATTTGCTGTTGAGTTTTATTGGATTTGATGCAAAAAATCATTTTTCTACCGGCACAGTGTTGGATTTATGGAAAACTCGGCCGCTGGAAAAGAAGCTTGCCGCATCAGTTTCGCCACTTCGACTAGGTAGCAAAATTTCTGTGATTTTCAAGCCGTTGAACCATTTATCCCGGCGCGCACTCCCAAAGCGCTGGGCCAATTCCAAGGAGTCATTGATGCTTTCCTCCCGCGCCAAAGGCTTGCTGCCTGTCCTTGTTCTCATGGCGTTCGGCCTGCTGGCGCCTTCCGTGCAGGCTCAGGAGGTTCGGCCCGACATCGTAGCAAGCAACCTTCAAAATCCCTGGGGGTTGGCGTTTTTGCCCGATGGGCGTTTTCTGGTGACCGAACGCCCTGGCCGGATGCGGATCGTGGGCACCGATGGCAAGCTGTCCAGCCCCCTCATGGGCCTGCCTGACATTGCTGCCGGCGGGCAGGGCGGTTTGCTCGATGTGATCACCGACAGCGACTTTGCCCGCAACCGCACCGTGTATTTCTGCTTTTCCGAACCTGCCGGTCTTTCCGGCCTGGCCAGCCTGGGCCGGGCCAACAGCACCGCGCTGGCACGCGCCATCCTGAGCACTGACAACACCCGCCTGGAGAAAGTCAGGATCATCTTCAGCCAGAAACCGAAATTTGCCAGTTCGCAGCATTTTGGCTGCCGGATTGTCGAGGGCCGGTCGCCAGGCGCCAGCGGCAAGTCCGACGGAAAGCTGTTCCTGACGCTGGGTGACCGGTTTACGCGCAAGGAAGACGCGCAAAAGCTCGACAACCACCATGGCAAGATTGTTCGCATCAACAAGGACGGCAGCGTGCCGGCTGACAACCCCTTTGTCGGCAAGGCGGGCGCGCTGCCCGAAATCTGGAGCTACGGCCATCGCAATGCCCAGGGCGCCACGCTGGCGCCAGACGGCACCTTGTGGATGACCGAGCACGGGCCGCAGGGCGGCGACGAAATCAACCTGCCCAGGCGCGGCGCCAACTATGGCTGGCCCGAGATCACCTACGGCGAAAACTACGGCGGCGGCACCATCGGCGAGGGGCTCACAAGCAAGGCCGGGATGGAGCAGCCGCTGCATTACTGGACGCCGTCGATGGCGCCGTCGGGCATGGCTTTCCTGACCAGCGAGCGCTACGGCGCTTCATGGCGCGGCAACCTGTTCGTCGGCTCGCTCAAGTTTGCCTACCTGGACCGGATCGAGCTGTCCGAGCCCTTCGGTGGAAAAGTCGTGAAGGAAAGCAAGCTCCTGACACAGGTGGGCGAACGCATCCGCGATGTCAGGCAGGGGCCTGACGGCCTGCTCTATGTGCTGACCGACAACAGCCAAGGCAAGCTGATACGCCTGCTGCCAGCCCAGCCGGCGCAATAAGCCGCTGCCAGCGGCAAAAGGGGCGGCTTGTGATGGACGTGCCAGCGATGGCCGCGTGCTGCGGGCGCCCCGTTATCATGCAGGCATGAACCCAAGCGCTACCTGGCATGGCCGCCTCACACGCACCAGTCGGACGGTGCAGTCGTGGTTTATCGAGTGGTGGCAACTGATGCACCTGGGCGCCATGATCATGGTGCTGACGCTCTCGCCGTCGAGCTACAGCCGAGAAAGCCGTGTCGTGCTGGGCCGGCACATCTACCTCAACACGGCGCCCATCCTGCTCGGCTTTTCGCTGCTGTGCGCCCTGGTGACCATGGTGCTGACGCGCATCGTGCTGGTCACCGCGCTCAGCTACGGGCTGTCGCAGTATGCGCTGCAGGTGGTGATCCGGGTGCTGGTGCTGGAGCTGATTCCGCTGACCAGCGCGCTCTTCGTGGCGCTGCGCTGCACCATTCCCGACGGCGCCGAGCTGATGGCGCTGCAGGCCGGCGGCGCGCTGGACGAGATGCGCAGGCAGGGCGTGGAGCCGATACGGCGCGAGGTGCTGCCGCGCGTGGTTGCCGGCATGTTCTCAGGGCTCACGCTGGCCGCCCTGAGCTGCGTGGTGGCGGTGGTCGTGGCCTACCTGACCGTCTATGGCTTTACCGTGTCCGGGCTGGCGGGCTATACCCGGCTTTTCGGCCAGGTGTTCACCCCGGTGGTGTCGCTGATCTTCGTTTTGAAGACGGTGCTGTTCTGCCTGTCCGTGTCCTTGATCCCGATGGCCTCGGCCCTGTACGGCATGCGCGGCGCCAGCGTGCGCAGCAGCGCCGAGATGCGCGGCCTGGTCCGCATGTTCGCGGTGATCCTGCTGGTCGAAGTGGCTTCGCTGGTCGGCAACTACTATTAGATTTTTGAAGTGGCATCCCCATGAGTTCACCCCCCGCCTCGCCGCTACCACCATTGTTGCCGCCCGTCGGCAAGAAGCCGCCTTCCGCCGTGCACGGGCCCGCGCCTGAGAACATGGCCAGCCTGGAGTTCAAGGCCAGGGTGCTGATGCTGTTCATGCTGCTGCTGGTGTGCGGCTCGGCGCTGTATGTGCTGTATGCGCGCGGCATGTTCGAGACCACCCAGCGCCTGGTGCTGATGGCCGACGACTCCGAGGGCGTGGTGGTCGGCATGGACCTGACGTTTTCAGGCTTCCCGATTGGCCGGGTGCGCCATATCGAGCTGGCCGAGGACGGCAAGGCGCGCATCCTGGTCGATGTGGCCGAAAAAGACGCCCACTGGCTGCGCACCAGCAGCGTCTTCACCCTGGTCAAGGGCCTGGTAGGCGGCCCCAACATCCGCGCCTACACCGGACTGCTGAACGATCCGCCGCTGCCCGAGGGCGCCGTGAGGACCGTGCTGCAGGGCGATGCCAGCGCCGAGATTCCGAAAGTCATTGCCGCCGCCAAGGACCTGATTGAAAACCTGAACAACCTGACCGGCAGCACAGGCGCGGTCGGCGCCAGCCTGGCCAACCTTCAGGCGCTGACCGGCCGGCTCAACGGTCCCGGCGGCGCGCTCACGGTGCTGCTGGGCAGCGAAGCGGAAGCCAAAAAAATCGCCGCCACGCTGGACCGCACCAATTCCCTGCTGGCCCGGCTCGACGGCATGGCCGCCAAGGCCGACACCCAGGTGTTCGGCGACAAGGGCGTGCTGCCTGAAACCCGTGCC
>JAQGNK010000269.1 GCA_028291905.1 Polaromonas sp. | reverse complement strand
CCGCGTTGACGATGGCCGCGGTGGCGAGGTGGATCACCCCCTTGTCCGGGCCGAGCCAGCGCAGCTGGCTGTCGCCGGTGGTGATGTTGCGCCAGAACGCGCCCATGTTGCCGGTGATTTCTTCCAGCGTGTGGCCAACCACGAACGAGGCCAGCGAGTTGACGGCGGCCACGCAGATTTCATTGCCGCGGCCAATCGTGAAGGTCAGGCCGTGGCCCTCCAATGCCGGGCTGGCATCGGTATGGAGCACCACGTAGGTGGCGGAATAGTCGGGCGCCGCATTCATGGCGTCTGAGCCGTCGAGCGTGCGCGAGGTGGGAAAACGGATGTCGTGAACCGAGAGATGGGTTATTTTGATAGCCACTGGGAGTCTTTCATAAGTGAAAAAGATGGTCCAAGCGTATAAAGATTATCGATACACATCCAATCGTCTTTTGGTATATCGTGATTCTATTTTCAGTATCAAACATGAACAGCGACGCCATCACGCCTGCCCTTCCCGCCAACCTCTTTCGCCGGCTGCGTATCAAGAGCCGGCAGGTCATGCTGCTGGACGCGCTTGACGAACACCGCAACCTGCGGCGGGCGGCAGCGGCTATCAACACCACCCAGCCCGCCGCCACGGCGCTGCTGCAGCAGCTTGAAGAAGGGCTGGGTGTGCTGCTGTTCGAGCGCCATGCGCGCGGCATGGAGCCGACGGTCTATGGCGAGGTGATGATTCGTTATGCCCGCGGCGTGCTGCACGACTTCGCCTACGCCGGCGACGAGATGGCCGCGCTGGCTGCAGGCGCCTCCGGGCTGGTGCGCATCGGAAGCGTGATGGGCGCCACCCCTGTGCTGCTGACACAGGGCTTGGCACGTTTCAAGGCCGGCCATCCGCGCGTGCGTATTTCGCTGCAGGTCGATACCAGCGACCTCTTGATGCCGGCGCTGCTGCGTGGTGACCTCGACGTCGTGCTCGGGCGCCTGCCCGACCAGTTTTATGATGAAGACCTGGAAATCGATCAGCTCGAGGGCGAACCGATGAGCGTGGTGGCGCGGCCCGGTCACCCGCTATTTGACCTCGGTGAGATCACCCTCGCCGAACTGGTCACGCAGACCTGGGTCTTGCATCCGCTGGGCAGCCCGATGCGCCGGCGTGTCGAGCAGGCACTGCAGCACGCCAGCCTGGTGGCACCGCCCAATATCGTCGAGACCTCGTCTATCCTGGCGACCACCTCGCTGCTCGAAGCCAGCGACATGATTTCGGTGGTGCCGCTGGACGTGGCACGGCATTATGCGAACTACGGCCTGGTCGCCATCCTGCCCGTGCCATTGCCGATTTCCATGGCCAACCTAGGCATCATCACGCGCAAGAAAAAAGACCTGTCGCCTGCGGTAAAAGGCTTTTTGCACGCGCTGCGCGACAGCATGCTGGCGCGCCAGATCGCACGTTGATCAACAGCCCTTCGGTACGGGCGCCGTGTCATAGCTGCTTGCGCATACGCTGATTGCGCTGCAAGCTCTGTTTAGAGCCAACTCACTCTGACTGGAAAACGCCGCGCAACTTTTGAGGCTTCGGATGGGATTCAGGGGAGGCCCCCATCCCCGCCTTCCCCAGTGGGGGAAGGAAAAATACGGCAAGAGGCAGCGAAAAGCAGCGGAAAACTTGCGCGATTGAGCATGAAAAGTGCCTCCTGCGCAGAAGGAGCTTGCGCAGGCAGCTATTTATTCTGTAGCAAACCGATGGCCGCGCCGCAGCTGTTGCAAGTCAGGGTGAAACCGCTCCAATGCCTGAGTCAGGTTTGCTGATTAAAACCAATGGGTTCGGAAAAGACAGCCTGAAACAACCATGGCCCATACAGGCCGTGGTTGTTTCAGGACGGGGTTAAATGCAGAAATGAGCTGGCTGGCGGTGGCCTCCGAGCGCTGAAAGGCTATCGAGCGACGCCAACCGACAGGCAGGCAGGGCCGGCGCTTGTCGTGCGGATCAGCCAGCGTCCCGGGTGGCCAGTTCGTAGGCCTTGAGGTCGAAGTCCGGCGCCGCTACCTCCTCGGGCGTCAGGCGCGGCGCGCGCGAGAGCACCTTGCGCGCCGCCATATGGTCCATCGGCCGGTTGCACGACTCCACCGCCACCAGCCGGCCCTGGCGAAAGCACAGCACGCTGAGCTTGCGGCTCTCGGCCGAGCCCAACAAAACGGTCTGGTCATGGCCGTCCGACAGGCCGGCAATCTGCAGCTTCAGGTCGCCCTGATCGGTCCAGAACCAGGGCAGGGCGCCGTAAATCGTAGGTTTTCCCATCAAGCGTGCGGCGACATTGCGCGCTTGATCGACCGCGTTCTGTACCGATTCCAGGCGAATTGGCTCGGCGCTGAAGGGGCTGGGAAAGTTCACCACGTCCCCAATGGCGGAAATGGCCGGGTCGCTGGTCAGCAGCTGCGCATCCACGCACACCCCATTCATCACCGACAGGCCAGCCTCGGCGGCCAGCTCGGCGTTGGGAAGCACGCCGATGCCGTACACCAGCAGGTCGGCGGGCAACTGGCGGCCATCACCGATTTCCACGCCAGTGACGCTGCCATCGGCGCCCAGGATGCGATGGACGGTCTGGCCGTAATGCAGTGTCACGCCCCAGCCGGCGTGGGCGGCGCTGAACAGTTCGGACATCGGTTCGGACAAGGCGCGCGCCATCGGGCGTCTGCCCATTTCGACCACATGCACAGACACGCCTTTGGCCGCTGCCACCGCTGCGAATTCGAGGCCGATGAAGCCGGCGCCAATCACCACCACGTCACGCGATTGCGCCAGCCGGGGCGCCAGCGCCTCGGCATCGGCCAGTGTGCGAATGCCGAAAATGCCATCAAGCCTGATGCCGGGAACGGCCGGAACCCGGTTGCGTGCCCCGGTGGCCAGCACCAGGTGGTCGTAAGGCCGCTGCTCGCCGCTGGCCAGCAGCACACGGTGGCTGGCCCGGTCGATCCGGCTCACGCTGGCCGTGATGCGCTCGACCCGGTGTTCCTCGAACCATTCGGGCGGGCGAAAGCGCAGCGCCGCCGTGCCGATCTTGCCGAGCAGGTAGGCCTTGGACAGCGGCGGGCGCTGGTAGGGCACGCCGGGCTCGTCGCCAAGCAGCGTGATCTGGCCGTCAAAGCCTTCCTGGCGCAGCGAAGCCGCCGCCTGGTAGCCGGCCTGGCCGGCGCCCACGATCACCACGTTGTGCAGGGTCATGCGAATCCTTTCAATGTCTTGTCAGCGCTGAAAACAGGGTAGCGGCCGAGCGGCAGCAGCAGCAGCGGGGCAATCAGGAAGATGGCGCCGCAAATCGTCAGCATCGCCCTGTAGGAGCCGGTCGAGTTGTACAGCTGGCCGAACAGCCAGGGTGCCAGGGCCGAGGCAATGGTGATCAGGCTCACATGCACGCCGAACAGCCGCCCATAGGCCCGCATCCCGAAGTAGCGGGACACCAGGAAGGCGGCAATGTCGAATTCGGCCCCGGTGCCAATGCCGACCAGCACCGTCGCCAGGATCAGGTAGCCCGTCTGGTCGATGCTGGTGGTGGCCAGCAGCAGGCAGCCCAGCGCTGGCATGACCAAGGCGACGGCGGCCACCCCGGGCGCCCAGAGGCGGTCGATCAGGTAGCCGACCAGCACCCGGCCGACAATCAGCGAGATACCGAAACCGGCAAAAATCTGGCTCGCCTCGGCGGCCGACAAGCCTTTATCGCGCAGCAGGGGCACGGTATTGCTGACCATGGACACCATGGCGCCCACGAAGACGGCCAGCGAAAGATTGAGCAGCCAGAACTTGCCGGAGCGCAGGGCCTGGCCGAAGGGCATGCCCACGACTTCCGGCACCGGGCCGGTCTGCGCGGCCAGCACCTTGCGCCGGCCGGCCGGCGTTTCCATCCAGCGCAGCGCCAGCGGCAGCACCAGCACCACGGGCAGCAGGGCCAGCAGAAAAAATGCCGCCTGCCAGTTCCAGCGCCCGATCACCCAGGTGACGGCGGACGGAATGAAAACGGCCGACAGGCCGGTGCCCGACAGCATCACTGCCAGCGCCAGGCCCCGGTTGCGTTCATACCAGAGGTTGACCAGATGGCTCCAGGTGATGTGGATGGTGCCCATGCCGGCGATGGGCAGCAGCGCGAACATGAGGTAGAGCCACCAGATCGAGGTGCCCATCAGCGTCATCAGCGCAAAAACCAGCGACAGCGCGACCAGCGAGACGACAGTCACGCGCCGCATGCCGTAGCGAAGGTTGAGCCAGCCCACCAGCTGCGCGGCAATGACCGCACCGGCAAACAGGAAGCTGACCGCCGTCTGCAGATCGCCCCGGCTCCAGCCGAAGGCGCTTTGGAGGGGAATCATCAGGGGGCCGAAGGCGTAAAGCATCGACGCGTTGGCGGCCACGCCCAGGCCCAGCATGGCCAGGAAAACCACCCGCCAGTGAAGACGAAATTCGGTCAGGTCGAGCGCGGCGGCGGATCGGGCAGTGCCAGGAACGGACATCGGCTGCTTCCTTCATGGGATGGAACGGGCTGGCGATGACGCGGGATGCGCTCTGGAAACAGCCAGCCAGTTCATTAAGAATCTAAATACAGAAATTGATTCTATATTCAGATTTTGTAGCGAGTATTGGTAGATGCCCTAATGGCTCACTCCTTGACCAGCAGGACGCTGCCGCCCAGCGGTCCGCCGCCGGCCGCCGCAACCGCTACCCGGTGCGGCGCCACCTGGCGGTCACCCGCCCGCTGCCACAGCTGGGTGCAGGCTTCATGCACATAACCCAGGCCATGGGTGCGCCCGCCCGAGAGCTGGCCGCCGTTGGTGTTGATCGGCAATTGCCCGTCAAGCGCGATGCGCCGGCCGCCTTCGACGAACCGGCCGCTCTCGCCGCGCGGGCACAGGCCCAGGCCTTCCAGCCAGAGCATGGTCAGGATCGAGAAGCCGTCGTACAGCTGGGCGTTGCCGACATCCTTGGGCTTGAGGTCGGTGCGCGACCACATCATGCGGCCGACATCGAAGCAGGCCATGTCGGTCAGCGAGAGCTGGTCCCACGACCAGGGCTGGTGCAGCGCCGAGCCGATGGCTTCGAGCCGGATCGGCGCGTTCGGGCCGTCCTTCGCCGCATCGGCCCGCGACAGGATGATGGCCGTCGAGGCGTCGCAATGCACGTCGCAGTCGAACATGCGCAGCGGCGTCGAGATCATGCGCGAGGCCAGGTAGTCGTCCATCGTCATCGGCGTGCGGAACACCGCCTTCGGATTGCGCGCGGCGTTGGCGCGGCAGGCCATGGCGATCTGCGCCAGCTGCTCCGGGGTGGTGCCGTAGTCGTGGAAGTGGCGCTGCGCATACTGCGCCATCAGGTTGATGCCCGACATGACATTGAAGGGCGTGTACCACTGCCAGAAATAGCTGCCGTCGCGCCCGACGGTCTTGTTGGTCAGCGCGCTGGCGCCCTTGTTCTTCAGGCGGCCGCTGGCTTCGGTGATGGTGCGGAACACCAGCACATGCTTGCACAGCCCGGCGGCAATCGCCATGGCGCCGTTGATCAGGCCGGTCAGCGGGCCGGGGCCCTCGTAGCCGGCGCCGTACCAGTTCACCTTCAGGCCCAGCACGCTCATCAGCGCATTCGGACCGACCGGGGAAAAAGGGTTGCCGTTGTCGTTGTCGCCCGGCCAGCAGGCAATGCCGTCGATGTCGCTGCGCTGCAGGCCGGCGTCCGCAATGGCCTCCAGCGCGGCGTCCAGGCTGAGCCGCATGGCCGACTTGCCGGAGGGCCGGCCGACTTCGGACTGGCCGATGCCGGTGATGGCGACATTCTTCTCGAACAGTTGCTCTTTCATGCCTGCTCCCGGGTGGTGTCGGGCTCGAACAGCGGCAGCCAGACATCTTCATGTTGTTCAAAAATGACCCGCACCGCCATGTCGATGTGGACTTCATCGGGCGCGATGCCCACGATATTGCTGAGAAAGCGCAGGCCCGGCTGATCGTCCAGCTCGACGATGGCCACGACGAAAGGCACCGGCAGGTCGGGCACCCAGGCCTGGTGGTTGATGGTGAAACTGGCGACCGTACCCAGCCCGGACACGGCGCGCGGCCCGACCTCGAACGACTGGCATTTCGGGCACATCGGCGCCGGCGGATGGAAAAACCGCTGGCAGCTGCCGCAATGGCAGATGTTGAGCTGCCCGGTGGCGCCACCCTGCCAGAACGGCGCGGTGTCAGGGGTCAGGAGCGGGAGTTTTCTCTTCATCGGGGCTTGTCCTTCAGGAGGTTGGGTGGCGCTCATCGATTCATTCCATTTCCATTTCAGTCCGATATGTCCTTGCTTCGCCTTGCCGTGCCACAGCACTGTCTGCGGCTTCGCGCCTAATCTCGTATTGAAATGAAAACGGAATCAGGACGATGGATGAGCTGGTTTAATTTTATGAACACTATCGACGAAACTGTATAGAATAAATGAAAATATTCATAGGGTGCCATCCCGCAGGCCCTTTGGTCAGGTCATCGGCGCCCTTTCATCACAACATCACGAGACAAGCGAGACCCCTTATGTTCACGAAGATGCCTATTTCCCCCAGAGTCATCGTCACCGGCGGCCTGGGTGTGCTGGGGCGCAGCGTTGGCGCCGAGCTGACGGCGCGCGGCGCCCGCGTCGCGCTGGTGGACCGCGCGCCGCAGCTTGACGTCGCCGGCATCGAGGCGGTCGTCGGCGGTGTCGACCTGGGCGATGCCGCGAGCGCGGCCGCCGCCTTTGCGCAGGTCGCCGAGCGGCTGGGCGGCATCGATGCCATCGTCAATGTGGCGGGCGGCTTCCAGTGGGAAACGCTGGAGGCCGGGTCGGTCGAGACCTGGGACCGCCTCTACACCATGAACCTGCGCACGGCGGTCATCGCCTGCCGCGAGGCGCTGCCCTTTCTGCTGCGCCAGCCGGCGGGGCGCATCGTCAACATCGGCGCCCTGGCGGCGCAAAAGGCCGGTGCCGGCATGGGGGCCTATGCCGCGTCTAAAGCCGGCGTGGCGCGGCTGACCGAGGCACTGGCGGAAGAACTGAAAGACCGTGGAATCACCGTCAACGCCGTGCTGCCCAGCATTCTGGACACGCCGGCCAACCGCGCCGACATGCCCGACGCCGACGTGTCGCGCTGGGTGTCGACCCAATCGCTGAGCGGCGTGATTGCCTTCCTGCTGTCCGACGATGCGCGCGCCATCACCGGCGCCTGCCTGCCCGTGGCCGGGAGAATGTGATGGCAGCCGCGATGGCGTGGAACGACAGCTTCCTGCTCGGCCTGCCGGCCATGGACGCGACGCACCGCGAGTTTGTGGAATGCGTCGCCGCTTTGCAAAGCGCGCCGGATGATGAATTGCCCGTCCGGCTGGAAGATTTCGCCAGCCATGCGCTCACGCATTTCGAGCAGGAAAACCGGTGGATGGACAGCACGGCGTTTCCGGCCGCGCAATGCCACGCCGATGAGCACGCCGCCGTGCTGGCTTCGGTGCGGGAAGTGCAGGCGCTGCTGGCGCAGGGCGCCAATCCCCAGGTCGTGCGCGACCTCGCCCAGGCGCTGGTGGACTGGTTTCCGGGCCATGCCGACTACATGGATGCGTCCTTGTCGCAATGGATGAGCAAGCGCAGCCACGGCGGCGCGCCCGTCGTGCTGCGCCGCAACGTGGTCCAGAACGCTTCCGATGTATCAGCTTAATTGAGAGAAACCCCATGAGATTAGTCACTTTCCAGGCCGCCGACGGCCAGCAGCGCGCAGGTGCGTTTTTCAACAACGACCAGCAGGTGCTGGACCTGCGCCAGGCCAGCCAGCTCATTCGCGGCGGGGACGGCTTGGCGCTGGCGAGCGTGCAGTCCCTGATCGAAGGCGGCGACGAGGCACTGGCCGAGGCGCGCGCCCTGCTGGCCCGTTCTCCGGTTGAGGCGGTGCGCGAGCGCGGGCAGGTCAAGCTGCTGGCGCCGATCCAGCCGCCGATCCAGATGCGCGACTGCTCCTGCTTCGAGCTGCACCTGCGCCAGGCCTTCGCCGCCGCCCGCAAGGGCCGCGCCCTGCGCACGCCCGACCCCGAGGCTACGCTGGCAGCCATGAACACCCGCGCCGACGACCGGGTGATCGACACCTTCAACCGCCAGCCGATCTACTACAAATGCAACCGTTTCGCCACCATCGGCATGGACGACGACGTGATCTGGCCGAGCTACAGCACCA
>JAQGNK010000265.1 GCA_028291905.1 Polaromonas sp. | reverse complement strand
AGGCTGATGGTCCGCACGACCATCAGTGTCTTGGTGTCCACGATGCGCAAATCCACGCCGACCGACTGGCTGAAGGTGCGCGCCTTGAGGGCAACCTGGTTGACGCCGACTTCGGCGCCGCCGGAGTTGATGTTGTAGTTCAGCTCTGTGATGCCGCCGACGATGAAGTAGTCGGACTTGTTGATGGTGCCACCAAAGTAAGGCAGCCACGGCACGTTCTGGCCGGCAGCGCCGTTGGCGCCGGCCAGCGCGTGGTTGCGGCCGTCGCCCAGCTGGCGGCGGTCGGCGTAGCCCAGCTCGCGCTCGGCAATCACCGGGTCAAAGCGTTCGGCGATGCGCACCGCGCCGCTGAGCTTGCCGAGCGCCGAATACACCATCAGCGCGCCGCCCTGAGTGATGGCGTTGCCTTCGTTGATGCTGTATTTGCCGGTGTAGTCCTTCACGTCGCCAACCGCCACCACCACGGGCGCGCGCCCGGTGGCGGCCACATGGTCGGCAAAGCAGGCCATCAGCGGCTCCATGGGCGTGACGTTGTCGCGCACCGAGGGGCCCAGAACGGTGGGCGCTTCCATCGCGCCAAAATACTGCACGGGCGCTGACACGCAGCCAGCCAGCAGGGCGGCGGCAGCGACGGCCGATAGCGCGCGCAGGCCGGACGCGGCAAAGGGAACGGCAAAGGGGTTCGATTTGATGATCATTTCCTGGGTCCGCCGCTTAGTTGAGTACGCCAAAGGTGCAGCCGGTGCTGCCGGCCACGCTGGCGCTTTGGTTGCCGCTGTTGTTCTGCTTGTTGTTCAGCGCCTGGTCGGCCGAGCCACTCACATGGGTGGTGGTGTTGCCGTTAACGTTGGAGCCCACGCTACCGCTGTTGCCCTGGTCGCTGCTGGACGTGCTGCCGTCAACGCCGCTGGTGTTGGTGTTGGCATTGCCGGTGGAGTCGGACGTGGCACCGCTGTTGGACGGTGACAGGGCAGCGGCGCCCTGGTCGCTGATATTGCCGGTGGCGTTGGCCGACTGGTTGCAGTTGATCTGGCGGTCGATGTTGGTGGTGTAAACCGGGGCGGTGTAGTAGCCCATGTTGCGTTTCTGGATCATGTCCTGAACGGCGGCCTGATTGACCTTGTCAGCGCTGGTCTGGAACTGCCAGGCAACGCTTTCGCTAACGTTGTTGGCCAGCGCGACAGGGACGGCGGCCAGCGCGAAAAGAGCCGCCAGCAGGCGATTACGGTTGCCTGGCGAAAGCAGCTTTGCGCGGCGCGGCGCGCAAGGGCGCAAGGCGGCTGGAAATACTTGAGTTTTCATGGAAAAAGGAATCCCGGTTTGGAAAGGGCACCAACAAGGCTGGGGTGAATCAGGCGCTGCATAGTCTTGACTCTCGAATAAAAGGCGCTTTGGGTCGGCGTAGCGCTTGGAGGAAAATTAATTTCGCGAAAGCTATCTAGCCACCATTCCGCTTACATGTTTGTACCGCAGTTACTTTTAAACGCATATAGTCAAAATTGACTGGTTTGCACAAGTCGGCTTGCTACGCTGTCGCGGGAAAACCCGTAAGGACGGGCTATTTCGGGAGATGATTTGTGGTGCGGCGGACTGGTGAAAACCGGACCTTTTGGCACAACAGGTTACATATTCAGGGCAGCCGTTGGCTGGGCTCTGGTTTGTTGCAAGCACTGTGCACATGTTGCTGTGTGCTAGCGCGCATTCGTTTTCACCAGCAAACGAGTTTTTAAGCAAAATAGGCTTATTGCGCATGGCTGGCATGCGCAAGCAGCTATGAATTCAGTAGCAAAAATCATCATGCCCCTTGCGCGTGGCGATGACCCTCCTGACGCCGTCCCCCGCTGGGAGAAGGAGAAAACCGGCAAACCAGGGCCGCTGCCGGCATGCAGGGCTTGTTCGTTGTAAAAATGTCGCTCTGGCGCAATATTCACGGGCTTGAGCAGCTATGCAATTAATAGCGCATTGCTTGTGCTGGGTGTCATGGCCTTCGTGGTTTTTGAAAAGTCCGGCGGCGACTCACAGCTTCCATTCATTCCCAAGAAAACAATCCGGCGCACGCGGAAAAGAGTTCCCGGCGGCACCGGACTTTTCTTGCGCTTTTCCCTGGTCCGCGAAGGCGGAGCCCGCACTCAGCGTTATTGCACCTTGGCGTTCTCGCGCAGTGTCTTGAGCTGGGCCTGCAGCGTCTGCCTGGCCAAAGCCTGGGTCAGTTGGGGCTTGACCTTGTCCATCGCGGGCGCGGTGAAGGGGCGCTGATCTTCCAGACGCAGCACCTGCCAGCCAGCGGCGGTTTCCACCGGTGCGGCGGCAAGCTGCCCTTTCTCCAGGCCCTGCACCACTGTGGACAGAGCTGGAGCGAGCCTGCCCAGCGGCACCCAGTCGCTCAGGCCGC
The DNA here is from genome assembly GCA_028291905.1 of Polaromonas sp. GTDB lineage: Bacteria > Pseudomonadota > Gammaproteobacteria > Burkholderiales > Burkholderiaceae_C > Polaromonas. Next base: position 1,316 of record JAQGNK010000265.1, on the reverse strand, counting down.
CTGATTCGCGCGTGGCGCTGTCACTGGAAAACCGCGCGGCCACCTGCGCGAACGGCGCACCGCCCTGTAGCTGCGCATGGACCTCTTGCGCCTGCTTTTCATCGGCCACCAGCACATGGCGCAGGCGCACTTCCTGTGTGCCCAGGGCCTGGACCTGGCGCTGGTATTCGGCCTGCATGTCGGTGTCCGAGGGCTGAACGCCTTGCAGAACTTGCTGCTGCCAGGCTTGCGCCAAGGCCGTTTGGCGCGCCAGATCAAGCCGGGCCCGAACCTGCGGCTGCTGATCCAGGCCGGCCTTGACCGCCGCCTGCGCCATCACGGCCTGATTGATCAGCGTCTCACGCAGCACCGACTGGAGTTGCGGCGTATTGGCGGCGCCTCTGGCGACCTGCTCCTGCAGCAGCAACTGGCCCCGCTCGGCCGGCTGGGCCTCGCCGTTGACGCTGACTGCAAACGCGGCGACAGGCTGCGCCAAGCTGTGGCTGGCAGGCGCCAGCCCGGCCAGCAGCGCGGCAGCCAGGGCGAGCATGGAACGGGAGGAGGCAAAAGGTAAAGATAAGGAGGTGTGCATTGAAAAATCAATAAAAATTCTGGGTTTAAAAATAAAGCCGGGCGCCCTGTTTCAGAAGCCCTTCGGCAGGGTCCGGGTTCCGCCTGCCACCCCGACCTGGAGCTGGCTTGGCGTCAGTCCGGAGATTTGACTCACCTTGAGCGAACCGGCCCGGGTGGTCAGCTTGCTGATTCCGACAGGTTTCGCGACCGACAGGGTGCCGACGCTGATGTTGCCAAATTCGGCCAGCAGATCGACCAGGCCGCTGCTCACATACAAGGCGCTGCCCGAAATGGCATTGCCGCCCGACCAGGAGGTATTGGCATCGAGCGTGATGCCGGTGCCCGCCCTGAGCGTTCCGAAGGTCAAGCCGCCACGGGTGGAGGTTGCGCTGATTTTGCCGCTTGACCCGGTCGTCAGCGTGCCCAGCGCTGCATGGCCGGTGCTGGTGACATCAATGTCCCCTGTCGTTTTACCGGTGCCCAGCACGGTGCCGGCTCCCGACTGCAGGACGGCCCCACCCCCCGTCACCGTAAAGCCTCTGACGTCGAGCGTTTGACCGCTGTAGGCGCTGAACGCGGTTTTGGCGGTGGCGCCGGTCACTGTGACCGAGCCGGTGAGTGACGCCAGGCCGATGCGGGACTTGGAGCTGGTCAGCGTTCTGCCCGTCAGCCCGGTGCCCCCGGACAGCAGCAGTTCGGTGTCGGCCTTGACGGTGCCGGCCGACAGCACGCCGCCGGCCGTTGCGGTGATGCTGGCGCCCGAC
>JAQGNK010000109.1 GCA_028291905.1 Polaromonas sp. | reverse complement strand
GACCGCGCCGAGATCAAGGACCTGTGCAGCTGGATGGTGCTGCTGGTCAACAACGACAACAACCAGGCCTTCATCCGCGCGGTCAACACGCCCAAGCGCGGCATCGGCCACACCACGCTGGCCGCGCTGGGCACCTTTGCCGACACCTACAAGCTCAGCTTTTTTGAGTCGTTGTTCAGCAATTCGCTCGGCTCGGTGCTGCCGGCCAAGGCGGTCGGCTCGCTGCAGGAGTTCGGCCGCTACCTGAACGACCTCGAATATCGCGCCAAGCGCACCGTGGGTGCGGAGGATGCGCGGGTGTTCCTCGCCGACTGGCTCAAGGAGATTGACTACGAAAAGCACCTCTACGACGGCGAGGACAGCGAGAAGGTGGCCGCGGCGCGCTGGAGCAACGTGATGGATTTTTGCGACTGGGTGTCCCAGCGCTGCGGCGGGCAGATTGACGACACCTCGGGCGCGACTATCGAAAAGCCGACCAAGACCATGCTTGAAGTGGTGCAGACGATTGCCCTGCTGTCGACCATCAGCGAGCGCGAAGGCGACCAGAACGTCGTCACCCTGTCCACCCTGCACGCCTCCAAGGGCCTGGAATGGCCGCATGTGGTGCTGGCCGGCGTGAACGAAGGCCTGCTGCCCTTCAAGCTGGAGGAAGACGACGGCAGCAACAGCGAAAGCATCACCCTGCGCCTGCAGGAGGAGCGCCGGCTGATGTACGTGGGCATCACCAGAGCCCAGCGCACGCTGGCGGTGGACTGGCTGCGCAAGCGCAAGAAGGGCCGCGACTTCATTGCCGGCGTGCCCAGCCGCTTCATCGCCGAGATGGCGCTGGACAAGGCCACGATCAAAGAAGACCCGCGAGAAAAAATCAAGGCCCTGCGCGCCGAATTCGCCAAGAAAGCGGCCGATGGCCTGGCGGCGGCGGCGGCAGCCGCGGCGGCTTACCAGGGCCGCTAGGCGTCGGGCCGGCAGGCATGCGCCCTGTTGGAGCGCCTGATCAGATGCCTGCCCCGAACGTTTATCTTCCGCGTCATTTCCGCGAAGAGCCTGCCCTCGACCTGATCGGGGGCGGGAATCCAGTGCCCATGCCAGCGCCGGCTGGATTCCCGCCTTCGCGGGCATGACGGTTTTACTGTCCGAGGCACGCATCCGATCAGCTTGAAGCATGCATTTTGCGCATTGCCTGGCGCCGAAATTGCTTGAAAGCGGGGAGCCGGCCAGCGCGCCGGGGCTTGGCGCCGCAGCCACGCATGCATGTTTAATTCAGCTACCATGCGCAGCGCGGCCTTGGCCTCCTTGCCACCCCGCCGTCCGTTCAGACAGCCCTGCCTTGCGCAGCCGATCCACGCCTTGACTGCGCCATGAATTCCAGAACCTTGCGAATTGCTATATTTTTGATAGCTTCCAGCGCAGGCGCATCATGCGCCATAGCCCAAAACAATGCTAAAACGGCCACCTCGGAATGCGCGCCGGCGCAGGCCATGAAGGCCGAGCAGCTGCACGGCCGCTGGGCGGCCCGCTTCATCCGCCCACCGGCCGGGCTGCCCGAGCGGGCCACGGTGGTGCTCAGGCGCCATGCCGAGTTTTCGGAAAGCCTGGCCGGCACTGTCAGCCGCGAGCTGGGCAAAGCTGCCGGCACCGCCGCTGTCGCCGTCGCCGGGCATTCGGCCCAGGCCGCGCTGGCCGGCGACCTCGACGAAGGCATGCTGCTGCTCGACGAGTCTTCCGACAACCTCTCCATCACCGGCACCTGGAACGGCGAGATGAAGCCCGGCTCCTGCGGCCGCATCTACCAGGGCACCTGGCGCGACACCAGCGCCGGCGCCGCAGCCGACGCGCCCGACGTGGCCTTCACCCTCACCCGCCTTCCCTGAGCCCGGCCCTTCACTTCAAAACTGATCCCACCTGTCCTCTTGATCTTCAATCCACCCATGAAATTCACACTTCCCCCCTTGAGCCGCCTCATGCTGGCCGCCGGCCTGCTGGCGGGCGGCCTGGCGCAGGCGCAGAGCACCACCGCCTCCAACCCGCCGGTCAGCGGCCCGGCCACCCTGGGCTGGCAGGCCTGCCAGGTCATCAAGAACGATGCCCCCGCGCAGTTGGCCTGCTTTCAGAAATGGGCGGACTCGCAGCTGCCGGCCAACGCCTCGTCCGGCGCCCTGACCACCGCGCCGGCCAACCCGGCGACCGGGCAATCCGAAACCGCGATCCTGATGCTGCCGGCGGTCAACAACGATGCGCCCGACGGCAAGCCCATCGGCTGCCGCAACCCCGAGTATTCGGACCTGTCCCGGTTCTGGGAGCTGCAGCGCGGCACCGACTGCGACACCTTTGCCCTTCGCGGCTACCGGCCGGTTTCGGTCGCCTTCGTGATGTCCGGCGGCGTCACCTCGCCCCCCGTCACCGGCACGGCGGTGCCGCCGACCTACAAGCATGCCGAGACCAAGATACAGCTGTCGGTGCGCACGAAGATCGCCAAAGGCCTGCTCAAGAGCGGCGAGGCCGACACCGACGACCAGGACTCGCTCTGGTTCGGCTACACCCAGCAAAGCTACTGGCAGCTGTTCACCGGCAGCCTGTCCAGGCCGTTTCGCAGCACCGACCACGAACCCGAAGGCGTTTACATCTATCCGCACCAGATTGACCTGCCCGGCGGCTGGAAGTACCGGCTGTCGGGACTCGGGCTGGTGCACCAGTCCAATGGCCAGTCGGAGCCGCTGTCGCGCAGCTGGAACCGGGTGTACCTGATGGGCGCGGCGGAAAAGCAGCTGGGCGGCGACGCCAGCCTGCGCCTGCAGGCCAGGGTCTGGGACCGCCTGCGCGAATCGTCCGGCACCGACGACAACCCCGGCATCGAGAACTACATCGGCCGGGGCGAGCTCACCGGCACCTGGCAAATCGACAAGGCCAATGCCCTGGGCGTCACCCTGCGCCATTCGCTGCGCAGCGAAGCCAGGGGCTCGACCCGCATCGACTGGACCATGGCGCCGAAAGCATCGCCGAACTACACCGGCCTGCGCTACCACGTCCAGTTCTTCAGCGGCTATGGCGACAGCCTGCTGGACTACGACAAGCGCCGCAACGTGCTGAGCGTGGGCCTGAGCCTGGTGGACTGGTAGCCAGCATTTCTTCAAACGCGGATTTGCTATTTTTTCAGTAGCAGCTTGCGCAGGCAGACACTGCGCAAGGCACTGTTTTAACCATTAACCCCACTTGGCGCGCAGCGGCGCTGTCCTGCACGCCGTCGGGGCTGGTTCTGCCTTGAAGCCTGTTCGTCTGGCTTAAGCTGGCGGGATGATTTTTGACTTACCTTTCCTCCTTGGCAGCCAGCGACGGCTGCCCCTGCGGCCATGACCGGGACCATGGGTTTTGCGCTGGGCTGCCTGATCGTCGGCGGCCTGCTGATCGCCATGACGCTGAGCGGCTCCTTCATTGCCCGACTGCCGTTGAGCGCGGCCATGCTCTACCTGGGCGTGGGCGTGGCGATGAGCCCGCTGGGCCTGGGGCTGCTGCGGCTCGATGCGCTGGAAAACCGGGTGATGCTGGAGCGGCTGACCGAAATCGCGGTGCTGATCTCGCTGTTCACCTCGGGCATGAAGCTCGCCCTGCCGCTGCGCGACCGGCGCTGGCGCATACCGCTGCAACTGGCCACGGTGTCGATGGTGCTCACGGTCGGCGCCATCACCTTGCTCGGCGTGTACGGGCTGGGCCTGTCGCTGGGCGCTTCGGTGCTGCTGGGGGCCATCCTGGCACCGACCGACCCGGTGCTGGCCTCCGATGTCCAGGTGGCCAATACCGATGACAGGGACCGGCTGCGCTTTGGCCTGACCGGCGAGGGCGGCATGAACGACGGCACCGCGTTTCCCTTCGTCATGCTGGGGCTGGGCCTGCTGGGCGTGCATGAGCTGGGCGCGGGCGGCTGGCGCTGGTGGGCGGTCGATGTGCTGTGGGCGGTGGCGGGCGGGCTGGCCATCGGCTGGCTGCTGGGCACGCTGGTCGGGCGGGCCATCCTTTACCTGCGCATGCGTCACAAGGAAGCGCTGGGCTCGGACGAGTTCATTGCCCTGGGCCTGATCGCGCTGACCTACGGCGTGGCCCTTCTTTGCCTCACCTATGGTTTCCTGGCGGTGTTCGCCGCCGGCCTGGCGCTGCGCCGCATCGACAGCGGCAAGGAGGCCGTCGCCCCGCCTGAAACTGCGGCGCCAGCGTCGGAGGCGCCAGCTGACAATGCCTCATCCGACGACGAACCAGCGGCAGCGGCCAAGGCGCCGGCCACCATGATGAACGCGGTGCAGCGCTTCAACAGCCAGCTGGAGCATTTTGTGGAAGTCGGCATCGTGCTGGCCGTCGGCGTGCTGCTGTCAACCGTCGGGTTTGACCCGGCGGTGCTGTGGTTCGTGCCGGTGGTTTTTCTGCTGGTGCGGCCGCTGGCGGTGTACATCGGCCTGTTGGGCACCCATATCAAGGGCGGGCAGCGCAACCTGATCGGCTGGTTCGGCATACGCGGCGTCGGCTCGCTGTACTACCTGCTCTACGCCATCAACCATGAGATAGAGCCCGCGCTGGCCGAACGCCTGCTGTCGATCACGCTGGCGGTGGTGGTGGCCTCGGTGATTTTGCACGGCGTGTCGGTCACGCCGCTGATGAATCACTACGAGAAGCGAAAGACGGCGAAGGCCAAGCCCGCCACCACCGCCACACCAGTGGAATGAAGCGATGAATCAATCGCCCCAGACCTGCAGCAGCTATGGCTGCGGCTGGGGCTGCGCCACCACCAGCGGCTGGGCCGGCGGTTTTTTCTGCTCGCCGCCGGCCCCGCAGGCATGGCAGAACTTGGCGAAAGCGCTCTTGCGGGTGGTGCAGGCCTGGCAGCGGTCAAACAGGCCAATGCCGCAGTGCGGGCAAAAGTCGATCTC
>JAQGNK010000108.1 GCA_028291905.1 Polaromonas sp. | reverse complement strand
GCTGGCAGATCTGCCGCTTCAGCCCGCCCAGCCACGTGATGATCGAAGTCGGCGTGGCCCATGCCGGCCTGGGCGGCTACGACGCGCCGGCCAACCACAAGGCCAACAGCGTGGTGGTGGACTTCCTCACCCCCGAGACCGAGACTTCGATGTGGTATTTCTGGGGCATGGCGCGCAAGTTCAATCCGCAGGACCAGGCGCTGACCGACAGCATCCGCGAGGGCCAGGGCAAGATTTTCGGCGAAGACCTGCAGATGCTCGAGCGCCAGCAGCAGAACCTGCTGGACTACCCCGAGCGCGGCCTGCTCAAGCTCAACATCGACGCCGGCGGCGTGCAGTCGCGCAAAATCATCGACCGCATCCTGGCAGAGGAGCAGGCGCCCCGGCAGGTGGCAGCCGGCGTGCTGACCAGCGTTTAAGAAAGCTTTTTTTATGAGCACCACGACATCAACCCTGTCGGTCCGCGTCGCCCGCAAGCAGCCCGAGGCGGTGGACATCGCCACCTTCGAGCTGGTCTCGGTCAATGGCAGCGCGCTGCCGGCGTTTTCGGCCGGCTCGCATGTGGACGTGCACCTGCCCGGCGGCCCGACGCGCCAATATTCGCTGTGCAATGCGCCGTCGGAGAGCGACCGCTACCTGATCGGCGTGCTGCGCGACCCGGCCTCGCGCGGCGGCTCCGAGGCGATGCATGCGCAGATCGCCGAAGGTCAGCTGCTGCAGATCAGCGCGCCGCGCAACCATTTCCCGCTGGCGCATGACGCGAAGCGCCACCTGCTGCTGGCCGGCGGCATCGGCGTCACGCCCATCCTGTGCATGGCCGAGCGGCTGGCCAATATGGGCGCCGACTTCGAGATGCACTACTGCACCCGCTCGCCCGAGCGCACCGCGTTCCGCCAGCGGATTGCCGCTTCCAGCTTTGCGCCGAAAGTCAGTTTCCACTTCGACGACGGCGCTGCCGGGCAGAAGCTGGACCTGGCCGGCCTGCTGGCCGCGCCCGCCAGCGGCACGCACCTGTACGTCTGCGGCCCCAAGGGCTTCATGGACGCGGTGCTCGGCACCGCCCGCGCCAGCGGCTGGCCCGAGGCGCAGCTGCATTACGAGTTTTTTGCCGGGACGGTGACGGCGTCCAGCAGCGATGCCAGCTTCGAGGTGCAGCTGGCCAGCTCGGGCAAGGTTGTCGTCGTGCGCACGGGCAAGACGGTGGTGCAGGCTCTGGCCGATGCGGGCGTGGAGGTGCAGGTGTCGTGCGAGCAGGGCGTGTGCGGCACCTGCCTGACGCGCGTGCTCCAGGGCACACCCGACCACAAGGACATGTACCTCACGCCCGAGGAGCAGGCCGCCAACGACCAGTTCACGCCGTGCTGCTCGCGCTCGCTCTCGCCCCGGCTGGTACTCGATTTGTGACGCCGATGTCGATTTGCTACTGAATCAATAGCTGCTTGCGCAGATGCTTCCTGCGCTGGAGGCTGTTTTGATCAGTATTCCGGATCGATTCCGCACGCCTCGCGCACGCACCCGCGCAGCCAGCGATGCGCCGGATCGGCGTCCAGCCGTGGATGCCAGAGCAAGGACACCGTGATCGCCGGCGTGGCAAACGGAAGGGGAAAGCTGTGCATGCCGTCGCGCAGGTTGCCGGTGTGCCGCTCGGGAACGGTGGCAATCAGGTCCGACGCCCTAGCCAGCGCCAGGGCCGGCGAAAAGCCGCCGACGATGGTGGTGACCTCCCGCTCCAACCCCAATGAGACCAGGGCTTCATCCACCGGCCCCCTGTCCAGCCCCCGCCGCGAGACCAGGATGTGCCTGCCGGCCGCGTAACGGGCCGGCGTGACCTCGCCCTGGTCCAGCGCGTGCCCGCTGCGCACGACGCCGATGAAACGGTCCCGCAGCAGGGCCTGCGTGCGTACCTCCGGCGCCGTCGCCCTGCCGACCACGCCGGTTTCCAGATCGACGGCGCCGTCCCGAAGCGGCCCGCTGTCCTTGTCTGGCTTGGGCATGAAGCGCAGCCGCACGCCGGGCGCCTGCTCGCCGACGCGTGCGATCAGGCCTGCGCCGAAGTTCTCCACAAAGCCTTCGCTGGTGCGCAGCGTGAACGTGCGGACCAGCTGCTGGAGGTCGAGCTTGTCGGCCGGGCGCAGCACTGCCTGCGCGTCCTGCACGAGCTGGCCGACCTGCTCGCGCAACTCCAGGGCGCGGGGCGTGGGCACCAGGCCGCGCCCGGCCCGGACCAGCAGCGGGTCGCCCGTGGTCTCGCGCAAGCGCGCCAGCGCCCGGCTCATTGCCGACGGGCTCAGCCGCAACCGCCTTGCGGCGCGCGCCACGCTGCCTTCGGCGAGCAGCACATCCAGGGTGATTAGCAGGTTGAGATCGGGTAGTGGCATCCATCGACCATAGCGCAGCTTGAGGGTGGCCTGGCATGGCGTCTGGTGCAGGGACAAAGTGCAACCGGTGCGGCTTCCGCCATGCCGGACAAAGCCATAGGCTTGAGGCAGCTCCATTTCGGGAGCCGCCACACCACGGAGTTCACCTTGAAATCAATCACTGCAACACCAGCCGAGCCCGCTCCTGCAAGCGGCGCCAGTGCGGGAAGCGCCGACACGGCCCCGTCCGTCCGGTGGGCGCTCGCCGCCCTGTCGCTGTCCATGCTGCTGTCCTCGCTGGGCACCAGCATCGCCAATGTCGGCCTGCCCAGCCTGGCCCAGGCCTTCAACGCCTCTTTCCAGCAGGTGCAGTGGGTCGTCCTGGCCTATCTCCTGGCCATCACCACCCTGATCGTCAGCGCCGGGCGTCTGGGCGACATCATGGGCCGAAAGCGGCTGCTGCTGGCCGGCATCCTGCTGTTCACCCTGGCCTCGGCCTTGTGCGGCGCCGCGCCCGCGCTCTGGCTGCTGATTGCCGCCCGGGCGGTGCAGGGCCTGGGCGCCGCCATCATGATGGCCTTGAGCATGGCGTTTGTCAGCGGGATTGTTCCGAAGGCCAGAACCGGCAGCGCCATGGGCTTGCTCGGCACGATGTCGGCGATGGGCACCGCGCTCGGCCCCTCGCTGGGCGGCCTGCTGATTGCCGGGCCTGGCTGGCGCGCCATCTTTTTCGTCAACATCCCGCTGGGGCTGGTGGCTTTTCTGCTCGCCTACCGCTGCCTGCCGGTTGATCGCCCGCAGCCCAAGACGGGCAAGGCCGGTTTCGACCCTGCGGGCACGCTGCTGCTGGCCCTGACGCTAGCGGCTTACGCCTTGGCCGTGACCCTGGGGCGCGGCAGTTTCGGTGCGCTCAACATGGCGCTGCTGCTGGCGGCTTTTGTCGGCGCCGGGCTCTTCGTGCTCGCCGAGGCCAGGGCCGCTTCGCCCCTGATCCGGCTGGCCATGTTCCGCGATCCTGCATTGAGCGCGAGCCTGGCCATGAGCGCGCTGGTCTCGACCGTGATGATGGCAACGCTGGTGGTCGGGCCGTTCTACCTGTCCCGCGCGCTCGGTTTTGATGCGGCCACGGTCGGGTTTGCCCTGTCGGTCGGCCCGCTCGCCGCCGCGCTCACCGGCGTGCCGGCTGGCCGCATGGCGGACCGCTTTGGCGCCCAGCGCATGACCCTCGCCGGGCTCGTCGGTGTGGCCGCCGGCTGCCTCGTCCTGGCCAGCATGCCGGCGTCGTTCGGCCTCTTCGGCTACATCGCCCCAATGGTCGTCATCACCGTCGGCTATGCGCTGTTCATGACGGCCAACAACACCGCCGTCATGGCCGATGTTGGCGCGGACCGGCGGGGCGTCATTTCCGGCATGCTGAGCCTGTCGCGCAACCTCGGGCTCATCACCGGCGCCTCCGTGATGGGCGCCGTGTTCGCGCTCGCCTCAAAGGCAGCCGACATCGCCACGGCGCGCCCCGAGGCGGTGGCCGCCGGCATGCGGGTCACCTTCGCCGTCGCGGCGGTGCTGATCGTCGCCGCGCTCGCCATCGCGGTGGCAGGCCGTGCGCTTGCAAGGCGCAACTCAATCAGCGAAGCGGCGTCATGAAAGGAGCCGCGCACGGCAATCGCTCGACGTGAAGCCGATGCGGGGCCGCCACATCCTGGGACAAGAAACGCTTGGTGCGAGATCACCCCGACTTGCAACAGCTGCAGCCCGGCAGCCCGAATGCTACAAAGTTAATAGCCGGCTGCGCAGGTACTGCATGCGCTTCAGGCGGTTTTATTAAAAATTGTGCAAATTTCTGCTTATTGCAGCGCTGAAAACACCGCCATGGTGGCCGCGTACAGCGCAATGATCACCCCCGCGCCCAGCCAGTTGGTGCGCGCCGTGTCGCCGCCGGCCGGCTGCAGCCACCAGCTGAAACGGTTGCTGGCCCAGGGCACCAGCCAGTTCAGCAGCACCACGCTGGCGACATTGCCGACAAACAGCGCCAGCCAGAACGGCAGGCGCCACTGGGTCAGCAGCAAAGGGTTCAGAACCCACAGGCCGAACAGGAACACCACCGGATACAGCATCAGCACCACCACCATGTTCTGCTTCCAGGTCGGCGGGGCCTTGGCGCCCGCCGCGCCGCCCGTGGTGAACCACTGGTCGAAGCCGCTGCGCACGGTGCGGGCGCGCACTTCCGTGCTCAGCGCCTCGCCTTCGGCCAGCAGCGCCAGGCGCTCGGGCGACTTCATCCAGCCGTCCAGGCTGGCGTCCGAATCGAAGCGCACGATGGCCAGCCAGCTGTCCTGCACGCCCGGAATCGGCGGCTCGATGCGGTAGCCCTGAAAGCCGGGCGCCCTGGCCTGGACGGCGGCAATGCGCCGCTCCCATTCCCGGTAGGCGTCTTCCTGGCCCGGCTTGACGCGAGTGGAAATCACCGCCGACACCGGCGCCGGCAGCACGCCGCCGCCGCTGTCGGGAATGATGTGGATGTCGTCATTGCCCATCAGCAGCGGCTGGGCGCTTTTCATCAGCTGCAGCCGGCTGTCCGACTGCATCCATTGCCGGGCCGAAGCCATGCTGGCAAAGCGCTGCAGGATGACCCAGTCCACCTGCGCCGGCGGGCTGGCCGCAATGACTTTCTGGTCGATGAAGCCGGCATGGCCGGCGGCCGCCGCGCTGACGGTTTCCTGCCAGGCGGTGAAGGCGACTTCCTTGCCGGCCATCACCCGCGTCTGGGTGACGATGGTGACGGTGCCGGCGGCGGACACGCGGGGCGCGCTGGAAGTGCTGCTCACCGGCGGCGCTGATGCTGCGGCCATGGCTCAGGCGCCGACCGGCGCGAGCCTGTCGAAGATGCGGTCGGGCGTGAGCGGCAGGTCGGCAAAGCGCACGCCGGTCGCGTTTTTCAGCGCATTGGCTATCGCCGGCGCCACCGGGTTGATGGCGCATTCGCCCTGCGCCTTGGCACCCAGCGGGCCGATGGTGTCGTAGGTGTCGGCAAAGAAGATCTCGCTGCGCGGCGCGTCGGCAAAGGCCGGAATATGGTAGTTGCGCAGCGCGGGGTTGAGCATCTTTCCCTTGTCGTCATAGACCATGTGCTCGGTCAGCGCCCAGCCCACGCCCATGCCGATGGCGCCGTCGATCTGGCCCCGGCACTGCATCGGGTTGATGAGCCGGCCGATGTCGGCGGCATGCACGCTGCGCAAAATCCTGATCTCGCCGGTCACCGTATGTACGGCCAGCTTGATGCCCTGCACGTTGAAGGCGGTGGTGCGCGGCGACAGGTAGGCCTTGCGCTTGGCCTCGAAGCGGTGGCTGTCGCGCATCCCCGCCGCGTGCAGCTCGGGCAGGGCGATGCGCCGGTCGCCGGACACTACGAAGCCTTCTTCAAGCGTCCATTGGTCGGCTGTCGTTCCGGTGTGGCGGGCGGTGTAGTCGAGGATGTTCTCCGCCAGCGCCGCCGCCGTCAGCGCCACGCCCTTGCCGGCCACCACCGTGCCGGTGCTGGCGAAGGTGCCGGTGTCGTAGGGCGTGAGGTCGGTGTCAGCATTGATGATCTCGATGTGCTCGGCGCGGCAGTTGAGCAGCGAGGCGGCAATCTGCCGGTGCGAGGTGACCGAGCCGTTGCCCATTTCGGTCGAGCCGACTGCCAGGTGAAAGCTGCCGTCGGCCCGCATCACCATGACCGCGCCCGAGCGGTGCTCGGTCGGCGGGCCGCAGTCGAGCATCGCCAGCGCCATGCCGGTGCCTTCGCGCCATTCGTCGCCCGGCGGGCAGGACAGGCCGCCGGCGCCGGCCAGCTCTTTTTCAACGATGTCCATGCACTGGTCCAGGCCGTAGCTGCCGAAGCTGACATCGGACGGGTCTTTCCAGACCGACTCCATCCAGTCGCCGGGCTTGACCATGTTGAGCCGGCGCAGGGTGAACGGGTCGATGCCGAGTTGTCCGGCCAGCTCGTCCATGGCGCATTCGATGGCAAAGGTGGTCTGCGAGGCGCCGTAGCCGCGAAAGCCGCCGCCCGGCATCATGTTGGTATAGATGGCAAAGCCGTCGGCCTTTTTGTTGGCGCAGCGGTAGGCGGTGAGCGGGTTGCCGAGTGCCGCCGCCAGCGTCTCGCTGCCGTGCGAGCCGTAGGCGCCGGTGTTGGACACGACCCGCACGTCGATGGCGGTCAGCAGGCCCTCTTTGGTGGCGCCGAGCTTGACGTGGGTCGTCATCTGGTGCCGGGTGGAGGCGCCGATGAACTGCTCTTCTCTGGTGAATTCCCACTTCACCGGCCGGCCGGTCTTCAGGCTGGCCAGCACGCACAGGTCTTCGGACAGCATTTCCTGCTTGCCGCCGAAGCCGCCGCCGACCCGCTCGGTGAACACATGGAGCTGGCTGGCATTGATGCCGAAGACGTAGGCCAGTTTTTGCTGGACGATGAACGGCGCCTGCGAGCTGGTGCGCACATGCATGCGGCCGTCGTCACCGGTCCAGACGATGGAGCCGTGGGTTTCCAGGTGCACATGCTGCACCCGCGAGGTGGAATAGGTCTTCTCATGCACCGCATGGGCGGCGGCCAGGCCGTCCTTCACGCTGCCGACCTCGCCCTTGATGTTGACGAAGATGTTGCCCTGGGCCGCCGTGCCCTTGTCATGCAGCAACGGCGCGCCGGGCTGCATCGCCAGCACCGGGTCGAACACGGCGGGCAGCACTTCATAGTCGATTTCTACCAGCCGGCAGCCGGCCTGCGCCGCCGCCTCGGTTTCTGCCACCACCGCCACCAGTCGCTGGCCGGCGAAGCGCGCCACGTTGTCGAGCACATAGGTGTCGTCGGGATCGACCAGATGGTCTTCATGGGTGGCGGTGCTGAACAGCCGTTTCGGCACGTCTTCCCAGGTCAGCACGGCCACCACGCCGGGATGCGCCAGGGCTTTTGTACGGTCGATGCCGAGGATGCGCGCATGGGCATGCGGCGAGCGCACCACCTTCAGGTGCAGCAGGCCGGGAAATTCCTTTTCGGCGTCCATGGTGTAGCGCGCCTTGCCGGTCACGATGCCGGGGCCGAACGGGTTGCCCAGGCTCGCGCCGCAGGCCCGGCCGGCCACGTCTAGCTGCGCGGCGCAGGGCGCGCCCTGGATGGCGTCCTCGATGCTGCGGTAGCCGGTGCAGCGGCACAGGTTGCCCTTGAGCGAGCGCGGCAGGTCGGCGCGGCGGGCATCGTCGAATGAAGCCGCCGTCATGATCATGCCGGCGGTGCAAAAGCCGCACTGGAAGGCATTCGCATCGAGAAAAGCCTGCTGCACCGGATGCAGTGTGTCGCCCTTGGCCAGCCCTTCAATCGTGGTGACGGCGCGGCCTTCGGCGCGAAAAGCCGGCATCAGGCAGGAATGCACCGGCTCGCCGTCGAGCCACACGGTGCAGGCGCCGCAGTCGCCCTGGTCGCAGCCCTTCTTGACGCCGGTCATGCCCTGCTCGCGCACAAAGGTGCGCAGGCACTGGCCGGGGGTGGGCTCGGCATTGAATGGCTGGCCGTTGATGGTGTAGCTCATGCGTTTGCTCCGGGGGTGGCGCCGTGGGCGGGCGCTGAAAGCTCGGCCCGTATCTGTTCGGCAAAGTAGTAGGTGACATGGCGCTTGTAGGCGGGTGTGCCGTTCACGTCGTCGAAGTAGCCGTCTTGGGGAATCGCGGCGTCAAGCGCCTGCTTCAGTCCTTCGGCCGATGTGCCCTGCGCCAGCCGCAGCTGGACCGGGCGGGGCGTGGCCGCCGTGATGGTGATGAGCAGGTCGCCGCCATCGTGCGCCTGCGTGCCGGCCAGCAGCGCCGCCGACCGGCCCAGGTGGGTGAGGGTGGCGCGGCGGGTGGCAAAGCGCTTGCGCAGCGCGTTGGCCGGCAGGTGGATGCTGCGCAGCAGCTCGCCCGGCTGGAGGATGTTGGCGTTGTTGCCGGTTACGAAATCGACGGCAGCGACAGTGCGCGAAGTGCCGTCCCGCGCCAGCAGCTCAAGCTGCCCTTCCAGCGCCACCGTCAGGCAGATGACGGCGCCGGCGGGCAGCGACATGCAGAGATTGCCGCCCGCCGTGGCCGCGTTCCAGATCTTGAACGACGCCAGCAGGCATTCGCAGCAGGAGGCGATCAGCGGCGTGGCCGTCCATCCAGCCTCGCCCCGGAAGGCATGCAGGTCGGCGATGCGGCAGGTGGCGGCGATGTCCAGGCCGCTGGCCGTCGGCGTCAGGGCCGGCCAGCCGAGGCCGTGCAGGTCGATCAGGGTGCGCAGATGCGCCTGCGGCTCCGAGAAAAGCCAGGTGCCGCCGGCCAGCCAGGCGTCGCCGGGCTGCCACTGGCTGATTTCTTCTGCGGTGGCAGGTCGTTTGACCGAGGTAATTGTGTTGAGGTTCAAAGTGGCGCCCCTGGGCGAGTGGTTGAAAGATCAAAGACGCGATGCGTCCGGCCGAAAGCAGAATTACCCGAATCGCCTGGACTGGTCATCACGGCGTTCAGGGCTGGCTGAAAGGTTTTTGCTATTGTATTCATAGCTGATCACGCAGGATATACATGCGCTGGAGGCCTGTTTGATGCTGAAAATGGATATTTACTGGTTAAAACGAATGCGGCTAGCGCAAATCCTTGATGGAGGCGGGGCCGGGGCCGGGCGTGACCAGCGTGGGCCATTGTTTTGAACCAAACGGCACCACGGGCGGCAAGAACGGCTGCATGTTGCGCTTGCCGGCTTCGGCAATGATGGCGTCGCGGGCATCGCCGCCCATCAGCTCGTAGTCCATCAGGCGGGCGTTGCCAAAGAACAGATCGCCCACCGAACGGTCGGCAATGATGCGGGTCAGCGAGCCCAGCATGTCGGCCTTGCTGGTCGTGAAGGACACGGTTTCACTCAACAGCAGGCGGTCGTTGATGGCTTCGGGGCCGAAGAACTGCGCCAGCACGCTGAAGATCACATTGTTCTGGCGGGTCACGTAAATCGTGTTGCTGGCGCCGTAGGTCTTGGCCCAGTCATTGCCGAGCAGCGCCTTCCATTCGGCCATGACGTTCATCCAGTGCGCCACCTGCACCTGCGCGGCCCAGGCGACATTTTTGGCCAGGAACGGCGCCTGCTTGACCGAGAACGCCTTGAGCGCGTCATGGCTGATGTCGCCTTTTCTCAAGCAGTCGTCCATGAAGGCGATGTTGGCCTTCAGGATGACCTGGTTGTTCTCGCGCCATTCAGGCGGCATGGCGGTCGCGTTGACGCCTTCCAGCGCGCTTTGCATGCGGCTGCGAAAGGCCAGCATCGGCGCGACCCAGGACCTGTCTTTTGGATTGTTGAGGTAAGGCCCGACCACCTGGGCCAGCGCCATGGTGCTGTGGCCTACCGACTTGAGCAGCTGGTAGGCCAGCGGAACCGAAGGCGCTTCGAGCGGCGCCTGGCCGGGCCGGTACAGCGTGAAGCTGCCGCCCGCCCCGGAAAACAGCGCCAGGATGACCGGATGGTTGGCCAGGATGTTTTTGCGGAACACGTCGGACGCGTCGCCGTACAGCTCGAACATGGCCCGGTTCAGCGCCAGCACATTGGCATTTTCAATCTCGCCCGGCGCTGGCACAGGCGTGCCGATCAGGCTTTTCAGGTCGGCGGGGAGTTCCGCCGCAGCGGCGGCCAGGGGGAGGGCGGCGAGCGTCAGCAAGGCCAGCGAAGCCGCACCGCGGCGTGCCAGAAAAATGGCGGATTTCAAGGGGTTTCCTTCAATGTAAAGACTGCCCGGCCAGCGCATCAGGCCAGTGTCTGGCATAAATTGAAAAATTAGAATCGGTTTGAAACAATTTGAGCACTTGATGGCAGAAACTGGCAACCAGTCAGTTTTAACTATATACATAAATTTACAAAAAGCGGAAACTGAAACATCTTGTGTGGCTGGCACTTGCTGCCGGCTGCTTCCTTAAGGTCATGTAACGGGTCGGCTGTGTTTATTCAAATCCAAATGGAAATCCATGCACCGCAGCAATGAGCATGACATCGCCAGGCGGCAGTTTGTCCGGCGTGCCGGCCTGGCAGCCGCCAGCCTTGGCGCCCTGCCGCTGCGCGGCCTGGCCGCCGGCAATGAAAACCTGCCTTTCGGCAACGGCGCCCGCGAACTGGTGGCTTACCCGCAAAAGCGGCCTTTGCTGCGCATCACCACGCGGCCGCCGCACCTGGAAACGCCGTTCAAGGTGTTTGCCGAAGGCGCCATCACGCCGAACGATGCTTTCTTCGTGCGCTACCACCTGGCCAATTTCCCGACGCGCATTGACGCGCAGGCCTACCGGCTCAAGGTCGGCGGCCATGTCAGGCAGCCGCTGTCGCTTTCCCTGGCCGATCTGAAGGCGCTGGCCGAGCCGGCGGAGGTGGTGGCGGTGAATCAATGCTCGGGCAACAGCCGCGCCTTTTCGGAGCCGCGTGTCTTCGGCGCGCAACTGGCCAACGGATCGATGGGCAATGCGCGCTGGGTCGGCGTGCCGCTGCGTGCGGTGCTTGAAAAAGCGGGCGTCATGCCCGGCGCCAAACAGGTGTCATTTAATGGCCTGGATGCGCCCGTACTGCCCGCCACGCCTGATTTCGTCAAGGCGCTCAACATCGACCTGGCCCTGAGTGCCGAGCCCCTGATTGCCTGGAGCATGAACGGCACGGACATTCCTTTTCTCAATGGTTACCCCATCAAGCTGATCGTGCCGGGCTATTTCGGTACCTACTGGGTCAAGCACCTGAGCGATATCGAAGTGCTTGACCACGGCTTTGAAGGCTTTTTCATGTCAACCGCCTACCGCGTGCCCGACAACGCCTGCCTGTGCGTGCCGGCAGGCACCGCGCCCACGGCCACCCGGCCCATCACCAGCCTGCCGGTGCGCTCGTTCATCACCAGCCTGGCCGATGGCGCGCGCATTGCGGCCGGGCGTGCCGCGCTGCTCAAGGGCATTGCCTTCGACGGCGGCAGCGGCATCAAAAAAGTGCAGGTTTCCGAAGACGGCCAGCAGTGGCGGGACGCGGCGCTGGGCAAGGACCTCGGGCGCTATTCATTTCGGGAGTGGAGCCTGCCGTTCACGCCCTCGAAAAAAGGCGCTGTCAGCCTGCACGTCCGCGCGACAAGCATGCAGGGCGATGCGCAGCCCGCCACCGCCAGCTGGAACCCTGGCGGTTATGCGCGCAATGTGGTGGAAGTCACCCGCATCGTCGCGGTCTAGGAGCAGGCGATGATGAACTTCAAATGTCTGTTGCTGCTGGCCCTGGGGCTTGCCTGCGGCGCGGCAATGGCGCAGCCGGCAGGGCCTGGCGCAACGCAGGCGGCAGTGCCAGCGGTGAAGCCCGCGAAGGGGCTGTCGATCAAGCTGCCGCCTGAGACCGCCGCGCTCAAGCCTTCGATCCTGCCGGGTTACCAACTTGCCCTGCAGAAGTGCGGCATCTGCCATTCCGCCGATTACATCAAGCTGCAGCCGCCGGCCATGACCCAGCCGCAGTGGACTGCGGAAGTGCGCAAGATGCAGCATGCCTACGCCGCGCCGCTGAGCGACCAGGACATCAACGCCATCGGCGAGTACCTGGCCGTGGCTTACGGCGGCGCCCAGCCGGCGCCTTCAGCCGTTTCGGCGGTGCCTGCGCCTCCCGTTGCTCCGCCGGCGGCGGCCAGGGCTGTCGATGTGCAGGCCTTGCTGGGCGCCAACGCATGCCTTGGCTGCCACGCCATCAACCAGAAGATAGTCGGCCCGGCGTACCGCGACGTGGCGCTGAAATACAAAGGCGATGCGCAGGCCCAGGCCCGGCTTGAAGCCAGCATCCGGGCCGGAAGCGCGGGCAAATGGGGCGCCGTGCCCATGCCCGCGTTCGCCGCGCTCAGCCCGCAAGAACTCAAGGCGCTGGCTGCCTTTGTGCTCAGGCAGTAGCGATGCAGATTTTTTGCCGCCGAGTTCCTGAACGCCATCGACAACCTCGCCTTGCGCTGCGGACGGGAATAGCCCATGCCGAGGTATCGAGCTTGTTCACTTTAAGGACGACCCCATGAAAATCACCCAGATCAGCGCCGGCCGGGACCGCTCGGTGGCGCTTGCCAGCGACGGCAGCGCCTACGGCTGGGGCGGCATCAAGCTGCTCGGCGCCACCCTGCCGCCCGGTTATCCGGGCGAGCTGTGCACCAGCAATGCCACTGAAATCGGCCATAACCGCTATGCGCAGCCCATTCCCAGAGCCCTCAATGCCGGCGCGCCTTTCGCCACGGTCAACGATGGCTACATCGATACCGTGGGTGTCGAGCGCAGCGGCAGCGTGCTGTCGTGCCGGCCGGTGGTGTCGCCCGAGAAGGGCGCGATGCGTTCGGCCGTCGCCGGCTTGCCGCCATCGCCGGTGCAGGTCGCGCTGACCGAGTCCGGCGGCTTTGCCCTGTATGCCGACGGCGCGGTCTGGTCATGGGGCATGCCGGCCCATGGGCAGCTCGGGCGCGAGGCGGCTTCACGGCTGGAAGCGCCCGCACCCATCACAGGCTTGAGCCGGATTGCCGCGCTGGCGGCGGGCCACGGCCATGTGCTGGCGCTGGACCGCAGCGGCAAGGTCTGGGCCTGGGGTGCCAATGGGGCGGGCCAGCTGGGCGCGGGCCACCTGGCGCAAAGCGCAAGGCCTGTGCAGGTGGCGCTGCCGGCGCCCGTCAAGCGCATCGCCGCTGGCGACACCCACAGTTTCGCTGTCGATGCCATGGGCCGCCTGTGGGGCTGGGGCGCCAACAATTTCGGGCAGGTCGGCGAAGCGCTGAACCCCAGGCTGGCTGCCGCCTATTTCACCAGCCCGCACCGCATCAAGACCGATTTCCCGGTCGCCCAGATTGACGCCGGCATGTTCTACACCGTGGCCACCTCGACGCAGGGCGATGTGTTTGGCTGGGGCTGGAACGGCATGGGGCAGATGGGCCGGCAGGGGCTGGCTTTTTCTTCAAAACCGCTGCGCTTCAAGGAACTGTCGAACGTCACTCAGCTGGCGGCCGGTGTCGGCCATGTGCTGGCCCTGAATGATCGCGGCGTGCATGCCTGGGGCGACAACCGCGCCTCGGCCTGCGGCCAGTTCCCCTCGGTCACCGTGCAGGCCTCGCCTGTGCTGGTGGCCTTCGCCTGACCTTATCGTGCAAGAGGACTTTGCCATGACGACTTCTGCTTCGACCCTCCTGCCGGATGCAAAACGCCGCGATACCCTGCGCTGGGCATTCGGCCTGTCTGTCGGCACCGCGCTGGTGCCGCTGGCCGGCTGCGGCGGCTCCGATGACAACTTTGCCACCGCCGACACGCTGCCTGACCCGCAGACTCTAGCCTCTACCGGCGGCAAGCTGAGCCTTGACCTGGATGCGCAATACGCGTCGCAGGTGCTGACCATCGCTGGCGCGCAGGCCACCGCCTACCCCGGCGTCGCCAAAAAAACCGCGACCGCGCTGCGCAGCTTCAACGGCCAGTACATGGCGCCCACCCTGGTGCTGGCGGTCGGCAACACGCTGCGCATCAAGCTCAACAACAAGCTGCCGGCCAATGTGCCCAGGCAGTCCAAGCTGGCCTACCTCAACCACCAGAACAGCACCAACCTGCATTTCCATGGCCTGCATGTTGACCCGAAGGAATTCAGGCCCGGCGTGTTTGGCGACTATGTGGTCGATACCGCCGAGGGCGGCGTGCTGCCCGGCCAGAGCCGCCAGCACGAGCTGACGATTCCGCTGGACCACACCAACGGCATCTACTGGTATCACCCGCACCTGCACGGCTCATCGAACGTGCAGGTGTCCAGCGGCATGTTCGGCGCCATCATCATCCGCGACCCGGCCGACAAGTTCATCACCTCGCCCGAGATCCGCGAGCGCGTCATCCATGTCCACAAGGTCAACCTCAACAAGGACGGCAAGACCGAGTCGTTCTACGACTCGGTAACCACCGACACCTCGGCGTTTTTGCTCAACGGCGCCTACCAGCCGACCCTCGTGATGCGCCCCGGCGAAGTGCAGAACTGGCACTTCATCAACACCGCGTCGTTCTACCCCTTCAACCCGGTGCTCGACGGCCATACCCTGCTGGCCTACGCCCGGGACGGCAACGTGTTCGACCGCAAGTTCAAGCCGATCAACAAGGCCACCTCGACCGAGTTTGGCAACCAGCAGTGGCCGGGCAACGCGGTGTATCCGGGCGGGCGGCATTCGCTGGTGGTCAAGGCCAGCAATGTGCCCGGCACTTATTTCCTGCGCGCCGCGCTGGCGCCGTCGAGCGAAGACAAGGAAGAGATCGTGGCCCGCATCGTGGTCGAGGGCCTGCCGATGACGACCGCGCTGCCGCTGGCGGCCAACCTGCCGCGCTATGCCGACCACCTGCCCATCACCGATGCCGAACTGGCCAGCCACGGCGGCAAGCAGCGCAACCTGGTGCTGGCGATTCTGGAAAAGACCAGCAACCGGCTGCCCCAGCCGGTGCCGGACGAAGGCTGGTTCATCCCGGCCGGCGACGGCGTGACCGGCTTCTTGGTGGACAAAGTGTTTGTGTCGGGCGATGCCAGCGCCTCGGCCAAGCTGGCGCCTTTCCAGTCGTCGCTGACCACCACCCAGACGGTGGCGCTCAATGCGGTGGAAGAGTGGACCATCAACAGCCTGAACGACTATCCGCATCCGTTTCACATCCATGTCAACGACAGCTATGTGGTTCGGGTCAACGGCGAGGCGGTCACGCCTTTCTGGGCCGACACGCTGCCGGTGCCGCCCAACGGCAGCATCACCTTTCGCATGCGCTTCACCGACTTCACCGGCAAATACGTCTGGCACTGCCATGCGCTGGACCATGAAGACCTGGGGATGATGCAGCTGGTCGATGTGATCGCCTAGAGCGGCCCCGCTGACCCGCAGCTGCAAGATTTAAACAAAACAAGGCTGCAGCGCAGGCAATGCTTGCGCAAGCAGCTATTTATTTGGTAGCACACCGCGAGCCGCAGCGATGGCAAGTCAAGCTGATTTGCGCTCTGGCTTGTGGCGGCAATGCCCTGAACCCGCAGGGCCGGCTTGGCCGGCCACTGCTTGAAAATTTAATTTATCAAAGAAGGAAAGAAAATGACTCTGCACCGACGCCAATTTGCCCTCGGAGCCGCCTATGCTGCGGCCATGGCCCCCTTCTTCGGCCTGGCGGGCTGCGGCGGCAGCGATGACCCCGTGCCTGTGCCGGTGCCCGGCCCCACGCCCATCCCTTCGAGCGCTGTGCAGATCCGCCTGCCCGCCGACCACTACCTTCACCGGGGCGCACCCACTGAATGGTGGTGGCACATCGGCACGCTCAAGGCCGGCACGCGCACCTTCGGCTTCGAGATCAATACCGCCTCGTTTGCCAAGGACGGCTTTGCCTTCAGCCAGATCATGCTGTCCGACATTGCCAACAACAAGAATTACCAGCGCACTACGCCCTACATCCCACCCTTCATGTTCGATGCCGACAACTGGGCGCAGAGCGATGTGACCAAGGACTGGTCGGTCAAGCTGGGCGACCCGGCCAACAAGCTGTCGGCCCTGGAGCTGACCAACCCCGGCAGCGGCTACACCTCGGCGCCGACGGTTCAAATCAGCGGCGGCGGCGGCGTCCTGGCTTCCGGCATTGCGGTGCTGGACGGCGCCACCGGCAAGGTCGCCAATGTGGTGCTGTTCGGCGCCGGCGTCGGCTACACCTCGCTGCCCACCGTCACGCTGGTCGGCGGCGGCGGCACGGGTGCCACGGCGAAGGCCTTGTTCACTTATGTCACCATGGACGCGCCGTGGGCCGACCCCAGCAAGAACATGAAGGTCAAGGCCGCCCTGGTGGACGAAGCCACCGGCACCCTGGTGGACTTTGACCTGAAGCTGTCGCAAAACGGCCCGCCCCTGATCGTCTGGGGCACCGGCGTCAACGGCGGTGGCAGCTTTGACACCAATGCCGCTACGCACCTGCAGAAGAACAACTACTACTACTCGCTGACGCGCCTGCAAACCTCGGGCACCGTCACGATAGGCGGCGAAAAGCTCGACGTGAGCGGCGTCACCTGGATGGACCATGAATACGGCGCCTTCGGCACCGCCATCAATCCGGTCAAATGGGTCTTGCAAGCGATGCAGCTGGACAACGGCGTGTGCCTCTCGAACTACGCGACCTACACCAGCGGTGCCCCGGTGCTCAATAAAAAGGCACCAAGCCAAGTGACCGTGCAGCGCGCCGACGGCACCACTTACTTGGTGGATTCCTTCCTGACGCCCATTGGCAGGACCTGGACCAGCCCTGTGTCCAAAACCACCTTCAACATGCAGTTCCTGATTGAGATTCCCTCCTTCAATGCCTCCTTGACCGTCACCAGCCTGATGGATTCGCAGGAATTCCCGGTGCCGACCAGGCCGACCTACGAAGGCGTTGCCAGCGTAACCGGCACCTTCGAGGGCAAAACGGTGAGTGGAACGGCGTGGAACGAGCAGTCTGTCTAGGCCATTCACAAGCTTGGCATCGCAGATGTTGAAAAATGCTGTCGCCTCCGGCCCGCCAGGGCAGGGCAGCGCTGCCCAGGCATGGCACGGCGCCATGCCTGCCAATGCAGCGCTGCCCGCCGCCAGCCGGGCGCTGCCGGACTTGCCGGGCCTGAGCATCCTGCTGGTCGATGACCATGCGCTGTTTCGCTCCGGCATGCGCCTGGTGCTGCTGGCCGGCTTGCCCCAGGTCGAGGTGCTGGAGGCGTCCTCCATCGAGCAGGCGGTGCGCGCCGCCGCCGCGCCGCCCGCGCTGGTGCTGCTCGACATTCAGCTGCAAGGCGTCAACGGGCTTGAAGGGCTGGGCTTGTTCAGGCAGCGCTGGCCGGGCGTGCCGGTGGTGATGCTGTCGTCGGCCGCCGAGCCTGAAACCGTTCGTCTGGCCTTGTCGCGGGGCGCGGCGGCTTTTGTCTCCAAGGCCGACACGGCCGAAAAGATCATCCAGGTCATCGAGCAGGTTCTGGGCGGCACCTTGCCTGATCCGAATGCCGACATGGCGCACGGCATGCTGGCCCATGACATGCCCCGGCCGCGCCTGACGCCCCGGCAGTGCGAGGTGCTCGATTTGCTGTGCGAAGGCCTGTCCAACAAGGTAATTGCACGGCGCCTGGAATTGTCGGAGTTCACGGTGCGCGGGCATGTGCAGGCGGTGCTCGGCCTGCTGGGGGTGTCCAGCCGCTCGCAGGTGATGCTGGCCGCGCGTCGCAGCGGGCTGATCGGTTGACCTCGTGATGCCGATCACGCTGCTGCGGCTGGCCGAGGGCCGCGTGCTGGTGGAGCAGGTGCGGCTGCTCTGCGCGAACGTGGGCAGCTCGGTGATTCCGACGTTTGTACTGCTGGCCCTGGTGTTCGGCGTGCTTGCCGACGAGTGCGGTGCGGTGCTGCTGGGCAGCTGGTGCCTGCTGGCCGCGCTGTCCAAGGTGTCCTGCTGGCTTCACGCAAGACGCCAGCTCGCCAGGTCCGTGTCCAATGCGGATGCGCCTCGCCTGGTCTGGGTGCTGATGGCGCTCAATGTCATGGACGGCGCCATCTGGGGCGCCTTGATGTGGGTCGGCCTGGACACCGGCAATGTCCAGGGCAGCGTGCTGGTCTTTGCCGTGCTCACCGGCGTGGCTGCCAATTCGATGTCGCTGCTGTCGCCGGTGCTGCCAGTGTTCCTGGGCTTCCTGATCGCCCAGATCAGCGTCGTCGTGACCAAGCTGCTGCTGGTGGGCAACCCGGCCTACAGCGCCCTGGGCGTGGCCGGCCTGCTGTACTTCGTCACCATGATGGGGCAGGCCCTCAACGTTGCCCGCACCGCCCGCACTTCCATTGACCTGCGTTTTGAAAACATCGAGCTGATGGAGCAGCTGCGCAATAAAACCGTCATCGCCGAAGCGGCGCGCCATGAAGCGGAAGAGGCCAATGCCGCTAAGTCCAAATTTCTTGCGGCGGCCAGCCACGACCTCCGCCAGCCGATCCATGCGCAAGGCCTGTTCCTGGAAGTGCTCGGCCAGACCCCTTTGAACCCGCACCAGCGCGAGGTGCTGGGCTGCGCCCGCTCGGCTTCCGTGGCGTCCAGCGAGATGCTCAACACCCTGCTGGATTTCTCGCGCATCGACGCCGGCGTGGTCAAGCCGCACATCCAGCCCTTTGCGCTGCAGACGCTGCTGCACAAGATCGAAAATGACCTGGCGCCGCTGGCCGATGCCAAGGGCATGGTGTACCGCTCGCGTGAAACCCAGCTCGCCATCGACTCCGACCCTACGCTGGTGGAGATGATCCTGCGCAACCTCGTCTCCAACGCCATCCGCTACACCGAGCGCGGCGGCGTCCTCATCACCTGCCGCCAGCGCGGCCAGCTGGCGCTGGTTGAAGTCTGGGACACCGGCATCGGCATTGCGCCTGAAAACCAGCAAGACATCTTTCGCGAATTTCACCAGCTGGGCAACCCGGAGCGCGACCGCCGCAAGGGGCTGGGCCTGGGCCTGGCGATTGCCCAGGGGCTGGCGCAGGCGCTGGGACGCACGTTGTCGCTGTCGTCCAGGCCGGGGCGCGGCAGTGTCTTCCGGCTGGCGCTGCCCCGGAGCTGCGCCGTGATGAAGCTGGGCGAGCCGGCCTGGGCGCCTGACCCGGCCTATCTTCAAGGCCTGCGCGTGCTGGTGGTGGACGACGACGAGGCCGTGCTGCTGGGCATGGCGCATCTGCTGCACGGCTGGGGCTGCCGCTGCGACACCGCCGGCTCGATTGGCGAAGCGCTGGCCCTGGCCGCGCTTCATGCGCCCGATGTGGTCATCAGCGACTACCGGCTGCGCGAGCAGCGCACCGGCACCGAAGCCATCGCCGCGCTGCGCGGCCTGCTCGGCAGGCAGCTGCCCGCCCTGATGATCACCGGCGACACCGCCCCCGAGCGGCTGCGCGAAGCCCTGGCCAGCGACGTGCCGCTGCTGCACAAGCCCGTCGCGCCGGACCAGCTGTACCGGGCGCTGGGCGACTTGATGAGCAGCGCGGTGCCAGCTTGAAGCGCATAAGTGCTTCAGCATCAAAAAGGCCTCTGGTGAAAGCAGGGATTGGGCAAGCAGCCATGGATTCAATAGCGTGAAACGAGTTGTTAACTGCAGAGGAAACGAACCTGAATGACGACAATGAACGGTTCAACTCATGGCATGAACATCTGCTGGCAGGTACAAATGAATCCTGCTTTCGCTATTGAAGGCGACATGCTGGCTAGAAACGGAAAATTTGCGTGATTAGGTATAAAAACTGGTTGTGGCCCATGTGTTTGTTGCGCTGGCAGCTATGAATTAAGTAGCGTACAGGTTGCAGGACAGCCATACGGCCAGCCGCATTTTAGTGGCGCATCCTGCTACTGAATTCGTAGCTGACAGCGCAAGCATCACCTGCACTAGACGCCTATTTGATGCTGAAAACTGTTGGCGGGCTCCAGCAAATGCGCTCTAATGCGGCGTGGCGCCGCAAGCCTGTGCCGCCACGCCATCCAGGCAGGCAAGAAACACAAGAAAGAAACCATGGAACTGAATCTGGAAACCGTCACCACGCCCCTGCGGCCGGCCGCCACGGTGATGCTGCTGCGGGATAGTCCTGCCGGGCTGGAGGTTTTTTTGATGAAGCGCCACGGCTTGTCCGACGTGCTCGGCGGCGCCCATGTGTTTCCGGGCGGCAAGGTCGATGCGGCCGATGCCCAGCTGGACATGGCGGCCCACCTGGACCAGCCCTTGCCGGTGCTGCTGGCCGGCCTGAACGAGGCCGACATCAGCGAGCGCATGGCAGGCGCGCTGTACGTGGCCGCCGTGCGGGAAGTGTTTGAAGAATCGGGCGTGCTGTTCGCGCAAACGCCTTTCGGGCGCCAGCTTGAGTGCGCCCAGGCCGCCGCGCTGCTGAAAGAGGGCCATGGCTTCAATGCGATGCTGGCCAAGCTGTCGCTGCGCCTGCACAGCCGCAGCCTGGTTCCCTGGACGCGCTGGATCACCCCGACCGCGCCGTCGGTCATGAACAAGCGCTTCGACACCCGGTTTTTCGTGGCGGCCGTGCCCGCCGGCCAGGTGGCGGTTCACGACAACCATGAAACCACCGACAGCATCTGGCTCAGCCCGCGCGCGGCCCTGGCGCAGTACTGGGACGGCCGCATCGCGCTGGCGCCGCCGCAGATCATGAGCCTGGTCCATCTGGCCGGCTATGGCCATGTCGGCAGCGTGATGACGGCGGCGCGCAACCGCCCGCCGCCGGTCATCCTGCCCGAGCCTTTCGACGACGAAGGCGTGCGGGTGATCTGCTACCCCGGCGACCGGCGCCATTCGCTGCACCAGCGGGCCATGCCCGGCCCGACGCGGCTTTACTACCGCAACAAGCGTTTCGAGCCGATGGACGGCTTTGCCAGCCTGCTGCCTGGCTAAAGCGCCAGCGCCCTGCGGCCCAAAAGGTATAAACCGGGCATGACGCCCGAACCAAGTCCCTCCATTCCTGCCTTGCCTGCCGAAGCGCAGGCGCTCCTGGCGCGCGCCACCCGCTGCGAAACCCCTTGCCGCACGGTCAGCGGCACTATGGTCTGGCACCTCTGGGGCCAGCAAGGCTTTGATGCGTCGCTGGCACCGCTGCTCTTGCTGCATGGCGGCAGCGGCAGCTGGACCCACTGGCTGCGCAACATCGACGCGCTGGCTGCCAGCGGGCGCCGGGTGCTGGTGCCCGACCTGCCCGGCTTCGGCGACTCCGCCGCGCCCCTGCATGGCAATGACGCCGATGCGGTGCCCGAGTTGCTGGCGCAAGGCTTGCAATGCCTGCTGGGCGACGCGGCCTGTGACGTGGCGGGTTTTTCATTTGGCGGCATGGTGGCCGGCTTCCTGGCAGCACAGTGGCCGGCGCGGGTCGCGCGGCTGGTCTTGGTGGGCGCGCCGGGCCTGGGCATTGCGCCGGAAAAAATCATTCGCCTGAAGGCCTGGCGGCACCGGCCTACAGCCAGCGAGCGCGACGGCATACACCGGCACAACCTGGCCGCGCTGATGTTGTTCAATCCTGAAGCCATCACCGAACTCGCCTTGCGCCTGCACGTGGCGAATGTGGTGCGCGACCGCATGCAGGGGCGCAGCCTGTCGCGCACCGATGCGCTGGCCCGTGCGCTGGCACGGGTAGCGTGCCCGGTGCAGGCCATCTACGGCGCTGAAGATGCGCTGTACCGGGGCCGCATGGCGGCGCTGGCGCCGGCGCTGCGGCAGGCGCCGGGTTTTCAGGCCCTTACCTTGATCGAAGCGGCCGGCCATTGGGTGCAGTTCGAGCAGGCCGAAGCCTTCAATACCGCCTTGCTGGCCGCGCTCGACTGGCGCTGAGCCGGCGCCGCCAGCGCTTATTTTTCGATGCCGAGCAGCTCGACCTCAAACGTCAGCGTGGCATTCGCCGGCACCACGCCGCCGGCGCCCCGGTCGCCGTAGGCGGTGGCCGGCGGGCAGGTCAGGGTGGCCTTGCCGCCGACCTTGATTTTTTGCATGCCTTCGGTCCAGCACGGCACGACGCGGCCCAGCGGAAAGGTTGCCGGCGTGCCGCGCTTGTAGGAGCTGTCGAACTCCTTGCCATCGGCCAGGGTGCCCCGGTAGTGAACCTTGACGGTATCGGAGGCCTTGGGCATGGCGCCGGTGCCGTCGGTGGTGTGAACGATTTTCACGCCCGAGGGCAGCGTTTCAGCCGGGGCGGCCGCCAGCGCGCTGGCCGACAGGGCAATGCTTGAGAGGCCCAGGAATAAAGAGGATGCGTATTTTTTAAAAGCAGTGTTCGTCATGGAGGTCTCGCGAGTGTGGATAACAGGGGAAGGCATGAAAGGCCTGGCTTGAGCCAAGGATGGCTCAACCGCCATCACCGCTGCGCAAGGCGAGCGGGACGGCTGGACTTTACCGCCAAAGCCGAGAAAGCAATAAAGCCAGCCCGGCACAGTCAATCGCCTGTCAGGCACAGCCTACATGCATTGGGCTTGAGTTCCTAAGTCATCAAAGAATGCCTTTGCCTAGATTGGATGTTGATACCACCGCGCCAAGGCATGCCCGCATGCCTGGCCTTGTTTTCAACCCATGGAGATTATTAATGTTTGCACACAACAAACGACTGCAATACACGGTTCGGGTCAGCGAAACCAATCCCGGTCTGGCCAACCTGATGCTCGAACAATTCGGCGGACCGCAAGGCGAGCTGGCCGCTGCCTGCCGTTATTTCACCCAGGGACTGGGTGAGGAGGATGCAGGCCGCAAGGACTTGCTGATGGACATTGCCACCGAGGAGCTGAGCCACCTCGAAGTCATCGGCACCATCGTCGCCATGCTGAACAAGGGCGCCAAGGGCCGACTCGCCGAAGGCACCGAAAGCGAAGCCGAAATGTACCGCTCGATCACCGGTGGCGGCAACGACAGCCATGTGACCCAGGTGCTGTACGGCGGCGGCCCACCGCTGATCAACTCGGCGGGCGTGCCCTGGACCGCGGCCTACATCGACACCATCGGCGAGCCGACGGCCGATCTGCGCTCCAACATCGCCGCCGAGGCCCGCGCCAAGATCATTTACGAGCGCCTGATCAACCTGACCGACGACCCTGGCGTGAAGGATGCGCTGACGTTCCTGATGACGCGTGAAATCGCGCACCAGAAATCGTTCGAGAAAGCGCTGTATTCCATTGAAGGCAACTTTCCACCCGGCAAGCTGCCCGGCGACCCGCGCTTCACCAACACCTATTTCGACATGTCCCAGGGTGACGGCACGATTGCCACCGACGCTCTGCGCGGCTCCTGGAACCAGGGCGACCAGTGGAAATTCATCTCCGCCCGCGATCAGCAGGTGGCGGTGGACGGCGGCTCCGGGATCGGCAGCGTCGATTTGAAGCCGGCCGAACTCAAGGCAGTGGAGCAGATGGCCTCGCGGGGCGCGTCCGACCCCGGCCTGGACCCGATGACCGGCGCCGAGCTGGGCATGGCCGACCTGTCCGTGCTGGGCGACCCTGTTGAGGAAGCCAAGGCCCAGGTGAAAAAGAACGCCAAGAAGGGCTCGACCTGACACCCTGGCAAGCCGCTACTCTTGATTAAAAGGGCGGCGCCTGGCACTGCGTTTGCAAATTACAGCGCACTGAAAACGAAAGGCAGCAGGGCATTCAGCCATTGCTGCCTTTTTTCATGTCAAGCGTAGTCGGCCACCGGCACGCAGCTGCAGAACAGGTTGCGGTCGCCATAGACGTTGTCCACACGGCCCACCGGCGGCCAGTATTTGCCCCGCTTGAGGGTCGCCAGCGGAAAGCCGCCGGTTTCGCGTGAATACGGCCGGCTCCAGTCGGCGCCCATCAGGCTGGCGGCGGTGTGCGGCGCGTGCTTGAGCGGGTTGTCGTCCTGCGGCCAGTGGCCGCTTTCAACCTGCCGGATTTCGTCGCGGATCGCAATCATCGCGTCGATGAAGCGGTCGAGCTCGGCCAGGGTTTCGCTTTCGGTCGGCTCGACCATCAGCGTGCCAGGCACCGGAAAGCTCAGCGTGGGCGCGTGAAAACCGTAGTCCATCAGCCGCTTGGCCACGTCCTCGGCGCTGACGCCGCTGGTGTCCTTGAGCGGGCGCAGGTCCAGGATGCATTCATGCGCGACATGGCCGCGCCCTTCGCCGGCCTGGCTGGCGTAGAGCGTGGGGTAGTGGTCCTTCAGCCGGGCGCTGATGTAGTTGGCGCTCAAAATCGCCACTTCGGTCGCCTGCTTCAGGCCTTCCGGTCCCATCATGCGGCAGTACATCCAGCTGATCGGCAGAACTGCGGCATTGCCCAGCGGTGCGGCTGAAATCGCGCCGACGCCGTTGACATGAAGGCCTGCCGTCGCATGGCCGGGCAGGTAGGGCACCAGGTCGGCCACGACGCAGACCGGGCCGACGCCGGGGCCGCCGCCGCCGTGCGGGATGCAGAAAGTCTTGTGCAGGTTGAGGTGGCTCACGTCTCCGCCGAACTCGCCCGGCGCGGCCACGCCGACCAGCGCATTCATGTTGGCGCCATCGACATAGACCCGCCCGCCGTGCGAATGCACCAACTGGCACAACTCTTTCACCTGTGTTTCAAACACGCCGTGGGTGCTGGGGTAGGTGATCATCACGCAGGCCAGCTTGTCACTGTGCTGCTCGCACTTGGCCTTCAGGTCGGCCATGTCGACATTGCCCTGGGCATCGCAGGCGGTGACGACGACGCGCATGCCGGCCATCTGGGCGCTGGCCGGGTTGGTGCCGTGGGCCGACGACGGAATCAGGCAGATGTCGCGGTGGCCCTGGCCGTTGGCCTCCAGATAGGCCTTGATGACGAGCAGCCCTGCGTATTCGCCCTGCGAGCCGGCATTGGGCTGCAGGCTGATGCCTGCGTAGCCCGTGGCCTGGCACAGCCAGTCGCGCAGCTGCCGGTCCAGCTCGGCATAGCCTTCGAGTTGGTCGGCCGGCGCGAACGGGTGGATGTTGGCGAACTCGGGCCAGGTGATCGGGATCATCTCGCTGGTAGCGTTGAGCTTCATGGTGCAACTGCCCAGCGGAATCATGCTGCGGTCCAGCGCCAGGTCCTTGTCCGAAAGCTGGCGGATGTAGCGCAGCATGCCTGTTTCGCTGTGGTGGGTGTTGAACACCGGATGCGTCAAAAACGCGCTGGTTCGGCGCAGCTCCAGCGGAATCAAGGTGTCCAGGCCCTGCTCGAAGCGGCTCACCACCGGCAGTGTCTGGCCGGGCTGGGCAAAGAAGGACCAGAGCAGCTCGATGTCGCTGCGGCTGGTGGTTTCGTCCAGCGACACACCCAGATGGTTTCTCAAGCGAAAACGCAGGTTTGCGCAGGCGCTGCGTGCGCGGGCAGCTATTGAATTGGTAGCATCACCGGTCTTGACGGTGACCGAGTCGAAAGCGCCCTTGTTGGTAATTTGATAGCCCAGTTCCTCCAGCCCGCGCACAAAAATTGCGGTGTAGGTGGCGACCCGCTCGGCAATGCGCTTCAAGCCCTGCGGGCCGTGATAGACCGCGTACATGCTGGCCATCACCGCCGGCAGGACCTGCGCGGTGCAGATGTTGGACGTGGCTTTTTCGCGGCGGATGTGCTGCTCGCGGGTCTGCAGCGCCAGCCGGTAGGTCGGGTTGCCATGGCTGTCGACGCTGACGCCGACCAGCCGGCCTGGCAGCGAACGCTTGTACTCGTCGCGGCAGGCCAGGTAAGCGGCATGGGGGCCGCCATTGCCCATCGGCATGCCGAAGCGCTGGGTGCTGCCCAGCACGATGTCGGCGTCCCACTCGCCCGGCGGCGTCAACAGCGTCAGCGCCAGCAGGTCGGCGGCCACGCACAGGGCAGCGCCGGCGGCATGGGCCGTGCCGGCGAGCGAGCGCAGGTCATGAATGCTGCCGGTGGTGGCCGGGTACTGCACCAGCACGCCGAAATAGCTGCCTGCGGCCATCAGCTGCAGCACCGAGGTGGAAGCGGTGCTGACCTGCACCTCGATGCCAAGCGGCCGGGCGCGGGTCCTGATGACTTCAATCGTCTGCGGATGGCAGTCGCCAGCGACGATGAACACATTGCTTCTGTTCTTGACGCTGCGCCGGGCCAGCGTCATCGCCTCGGCGGCGGCGGTGGCCTCGTCGAGCATCGAGGCATTGGCAATCGGCATGGCGGTCAGGTCGCAGACCATGGTCTGGAAATTGATCAGCGCTTCCATGCGGCCCTGCGAAATCTCGGCTTGGTAGGGCGTGTAAGCGGTGTACCAGGCCGGGTTTTCCAGCACGTTGCGCAGAATGACGCCGGGCGTGTAGGTGCCGTAGTAGCCCTGGCCGATGAAGCTCTTGAAGACCTTGTTCTTGGAAGCCATCGCTTTGAGCTGCTTGAGCGCGGCTGCCTCGGTGACCGGCGGCGGAATCGCCATGGCGCTGCTGCGGGCAATCGAGCGCGGAACGATGCTGTCGATCAGTGCCTGGCGCGAAGCCGAGCCGACGACGCCGAGCATGTGGGCTTCATCAGCCTCGTCGATGCCGATGTGGCGGGCAATGAACTCGGAGGGGTTTTCAAGCGCGCCCAGCGGCTTGGCGGATGGCATCAACATGGCAGGGTTCCGTGTCAGGCTTTGATAAAAAGCTAAAGCGTTGAATAAAAAACGGTCAGGCGGCCGAGAAAGCCGAGTAGCTGGTTTCGTCCATCAGCGCATCGAGCTGCGACTGATCGCTCAGCTTGACCTTGAAAAACCAGCCGGCGCCCAGCGGGTCGCTGTTGGCCAGCGACGGGTCGTCGCGCAACGCTTCGTTGACTTCCGTCACTTCGCCGCTGACCGGCATGTACACATCGGCGGCGGCCTTGACCGACTCGACGACGCCGGCGGTCTCCTTCTGCGCGAAGGTCGCGCCGACTTCCGGCAACTCGACAAACACCACATCGCCCAGGGCGTCCTGCGCATGCACGGTGATGCCGACGGTGGCCGTGTCGCCTTCGATCTTGAGCCATTCGTGGTCTTCGGTGTATTTGACGGTCATGAGGTTTCTCCGGGGGTTGAATGAATAAAAATGAAAAGCAGCAGTAAAAATGGAGGCAGCTCAGCCCCGGTGGTAGCGGGCCGGCACGAAAGGCATGCTGGCTACCTGCATGGCCACCGGCTTGCCGCGCACCATGGCATTGACGCGGCTGCCGATGGCGGCAAATTCTGGCTTGACATAGCCCATGGCGATGGGCTGGTTGACCGTCGGGCCGGGCAGTCCACTGGTCACCTCGCCAATGACGGCGCCCTCCAGGCTTTGAAGTTCGGTGTGGTCGCGCACCGGGATGCGGTCAAGGGCGACAAGGCCGACGCGTTTCCTGGCCAGGCTGGCCGGGTTGTCAAGTTGCGCCAGGATTTTCTTTTCGCCCGGAAAACCGCCGGCCCGTTCGCCGCCGCTGCGCCTGACCTTCTGAATCGCCCAGTTCAGGCTGGCCTCGACCGGCGTGGTGCTGGCGTCGATGTCGCTGCCGTAGAGGCACAGCCCCGCCTCCAGCCGCAGCGAGTTGCGCGCGCCCAAGCCAATCGCCTCGACCTCGGGTTGTGCCAGGAGGGCGCGGGCCAGGGTGTCGGCCTCTGACGCGGGCACTGAAATCTCGAAACCGTCTTCGCCGGTGTAGCCGCTGCGGGTCACAAAGCAGTCGCAGCCGGCGATGGTGAAGCGCCCGCCGGTCATGAACACCAGCTGCTCCACATCGGGCGCCAGCCGCTTCAGGGCAGTCACGGCCTGCGGCCCCTGCAGCGCCAGCAGCGCCATCTCGGGCATGGGAATCACGGCGCAGCGGGCACCGATTTTTTGCTGGATATGGGCGATGTCGCCGGCCTTGCAGGCGCCGTTGACAATCACAAAGATGTCGCCGCCGTTCAGGTAGTCGCGGTTGAAGAACATCAGGTCGTCGATGATGCCGCCGTCCTCGTTCAGCAGCAGGCCGTAGCGCTGCCTGCCCGGCGCCAAGCCGATCACATCGACCGGCACCAGGGTTTCAAAGGCAGCGGCTGCGTCCGGGCCGACCAGCCGCAACTGGCCCATGTGCGACACATCAAACAAGCCGGCGCTGCTGCGGGTCTGCAGGTGCTCGGCCATCAGCCCGGCCGGGTACTGCACCGGCATGGAATAGCCCGCGAACGGCACCATGCGCGCGCCCAGCTCGACATGCAGGCCGTGCAGCGGTGTTTGGAGCAGGAGGGGGGGCGCGGCGGAAGTGGCTTGGGACATGACGTTCTCCGAATAGGGGCAAACATGAATCCATGGCCAAAAGCCACGGTTTGCCCCTGCTGTCCACTTTACCTGAGAGATTCGCCCGGCGATGCGGGTTTGCTCCTTCGGTGGACCGTTGTAGAAACGGCCTCTCTCCAGTAGGGAACGCCCTGGCCAGCGGGATACGCTGGCCAGGGCGGCTGCCAGTCCTTTTGCCTGAGCGTTCAGTCCACCATTGGGGGTGGCGCATGCGCCTTCGGCGGCTTCCGCATGGGAAACTCTCTCCTGACGACGCCCAGTGTAATAGATGCCGGGCGCGTTTTTCAGACGGCCTGAGTCATGAGCTTCTGCTGGGCCGATTCGACCGGCAGCAGCATCGCCAGACGCTCGCTGATGGAATCGGCTCTTTCGGAGCCGGCTATTTTTTCAATTTCCCGCATCATTTCACGCGCAACAGCGAGCATGGATGCGCGGTCTTTCGCAAGGCGCAGGCCTTCCCGGTAGCTTTCAGCCAGCAGCGGGCTGCGGCGGGCAAACATGCGTTCGCAGATATCAAATAAAAACATGCGCGTGGTGGCCAGCGAGCGCTTGCCCTCAAACGTATCGGCGCCCAGCTTGATGATCTGCACGCCTTCGCTGCCTGTGGCATCGTGGGGTTGCACTGCAGCGTGCGGTGGCAATGTCGCTGGAGTGGCTGTTTTTTGCTGTGGCTGACCCGGATGACCCGCCAGAAATCCTTCCCGCAGCAGGCGCAGCGCCAACTGCTCGCCAAGGCCATCAAACAGTGAACCGAAATCCTGTGCAGACCGGCTGCCGTCGGCCATCAGCAGCAAAGTGCGCTCGCGCTGGCCAAGCGTCCTGGTGCCGGGCTTGAGTTCGGCGCGGGCGCGGTCGGTTTTGTGAAGCTGCATCGGATTTCCTTGAAACAGGGGAAACCCTGAGCATCGGGCGGTTTCATGACAATTTCATGAATTTGCCCGTTTGCGTCGAATGCCTTTGCTTCGCATCGAGCACGGCACGCGAAGCGACCTTGGCGCGCAACAGAAAAAGCAGGTTGAGCGGCTTGGTTCCGGGCACAAAGTTGGGTACCGGATTGCTGGAACAGAGTCCCTTCTTGCATGCTGCAATCCAGCTGCCGTAGTTTGCGCGGTTAGTGCAGTTGGCGGCCGCCATGTATCCGAGAAGCAGGTACACAGCTATCACTAACCAGGGAAAAGGCAGTGCATAGGCAGATTTACTTAATTTTCGCGCTTGTAGCCTACGCCGCGATCAGGTGTCTGGCTGACAGCAGGTAAGGAATTTTCGCAGCAAGACTATCCGCTGGCCGTGCATTGAATTAATTATCGTGACTTCATCTTTAAGTTCATAAACCCCTAGACTTATAAAAATCCGACGTCAAGCGCTACCACAACAAATGTTATTTACTCCCCTATATAGGGCATAGACTGGCAAAGGCTTACAGGGTGTAATGCAACGAAACGCTACAGTAACTGGAAGAATAAATAACGTCTCAGAGGGAAAGAAAACATGCATGCTCACTCAATACCATTGACCGAAGGTACAGGACACTATTTAAAGCTGATTGAAGGAATTAGCATCGTCAGAAGACATTTCGAATTGCTTCAATGGTTACAAAATGATATTCAGCATTATCTTCCACATGAGATATTGCTGGTGGGCTGGGGCAACTTCCCGGAGGGCGTGATTCACCACGATATTCTCTCAAAACTGCCAGGCGTGCGGTCTTATGCGGTGGGTACGGACAGTCTTCCCTTCCTCCTGGGAAAGTTTTACGACTGCTGGATTTCAGGCGGAAAGAAACCGATACGGCTCGACTTCTGCCGGTTTGAATACTTGCTCGGCAATACCAGCTTGCCGGGTTCATTCACCAGCGCCTTGCGCCGCATGCGTTCGGTGCTGATTCATGGCATGTGCGATGAGCGGGGCCAGTATGAATGCCTTTATGTCATGCTCAGCACCCAGCCTATTCCTGAAGAGCCGGCCAGCACGGCCATCAAAGTGCTCATGCCTTTTATTGACAGCGCCCTGCGCCAGGTCACGCATCTGCCGCAACAGAAAAAACCATCGCCAAAGCCCTTGCGGACTGCCCATGAAGAAGCGTTCGGTTTGAGCGAACGTGAAATCCAGATCATGGACTGGGTAGCCATGGGCAAGACCAACTCCGAAATCGGAAGCATCTTGAATATCAGCGGCTTCACCGTTAAAAACCACATGCAGCGCATTTTTCAGAAGCTCAATGTTTTTAACCGTGCCCAGGCAGTTTCCAAGATCAATGGAGTCATATTCAATGGCTGAAATCGATGACATGCAGTCTGCCGCAGTTTGGCGGCAAAACAGCGAGTCAGGTTTCATCGGATTGAGTAAAAGCAATATTTTCAGAGTTATAGAGAGCGCGCTCGATCCTTTGATTCTGGTGTTTTCGCTGTGGGCCGTGGCGCTCTATTTTGAAGGTGCGGTGCGCCCGCCCTATCTCATACTTTCGGTCATTGTTTTCTCATTGACATTCCCGGCTAGCTCGCGGCTTCGATTTTCAGTGGAACGGATGATTTTCAGTATTCTCTTTCACTGGATATGGATTGCCGGCCTGCTGATGCTGGTGGGTTATGCGACGCAATACCTCCAAAGATTTCCAGTCGCCGTCATCATTAACTGGCTCTGGATTGCACCGCTTGCCCAGATCGGTGGCGGGCTGGCGTTTCGCGCTGCAACCCCATGGCTATTGAAGCTCAAGGGCATTCCGCGGGGCGCCGTGATTGTCGGTATGAATAACCAGGGCGTATCGCTGGCCCGAAATATCATGGGTTCGATTTATTCCGACATTGACCTGCTGGGGTTTTTTGATGACCGCAACGGTGAGCGCAGAAGAGGGCAGGGTGAACACCGGCTGCTTGGAAAAATAGACGAGCTGGTGGCTTATGTCAAGCAGCACCGCATCCAGTTTATTTACCTGTCTCTGCCCATGATCGCCCGGCCGCGAATCCTGCAGATTCTCGATGAACTGAAGGACACCACCGCTTCTGTTTATTTTGTTCCGGATATGTTTATCACTGACTTGGTTCAGGCCCGCACCGACTCGGTGTGCGGTGTCACCGTGATATCGGTTTGCGACACGCCATTCAGGGGCTTTAACGGTGCATTGAAACGACTTAGCGATATTGTGCTTGCCTTGCTTGTCCTTGCACTGGTTTTTCCTGTCATGGTGATCATCACCATCATGGTGAAATTGGACTCGCCTGGGCCCGCGATTTTCAGGCAGCACCGGTATGGCCTCGACGGCGAGCACATCGTGGTATATAAATTCCGGTCGATGGCAGTGACGGAAAATGGTGAAGTCATTCAACAGGCCCGCAGGAATGATTTGCGCGTCACACGAATTGGCGCTTTTCTGCGCAAGACCTCATTGGACGAGTTGCCGCAATTCATCAATGTATTGCAGGGCCGCATGAGTGTTGTGGGTCCAAGGCCGCATGCAGTTGCGCATAATGAAATGTACAGGACGCTCATCAAGGGTTATATGGTCAGGCACAAGGTCAGGCCAGGTATTACCGGATGGGCGCAGGTCAATGGCCAGCGCGGTGAAACCGATACCCTGGAAAAAATGCAGGCACGTATTGATCTGGACCTGGATTACTTGCGCAACTGGTCGCTGCAGCTGGATATATTCATTATCCTGAAAACAGTGCGACTGGTTTTCAGGGACAGTGCGGCTTACTGAAGTACAGGCTCATCAATAGGGCAAAAGGGCTATTGCAGCGCGTCGGTGCGCAGGCCTATGCTACTCTTGTGCTGACCATTTCATGGTAGGCTTGAATGCAGCCCAGCTGCAGTGATTGCAGCCATTGCTCGACCGGAAATAATATTCCGAAAATTATGCTGAATTGATCCGCAAGAGGAGTTGTAAATAATGCTGTCGCGTAAATTGTTAATAGTCCAGCTGGCAGTGGCGGGCTTGATATCCGTTGATGCGCATGCCGATGAACTGGATACGCTGCAATTCAAGGTTGGGCAAAGCGTGCAGCACGACAGCAATGTGTTCCGCTTATCTGAATCAGCCAATACCGCCGCCCTGCTGGGAACATCGAGCCGATCTGACACGATTGGTGTGACAACCGTTGGTGCAAAAATAGACAAGTCATATAGTTTGCAGCGCATTGAGCTGGACATCACCGCTGACCGCTACAGCTATAAACGGTTTTCTAGTCTGGACTTTACCGCTGTAAATTATGCGGCTGCCTGGCGCTGGAGCTTGACGCCGGCGTTGCATGGCAACTTGACAGCAGACCGGCAAGAGTATGTTGACAATACTGCCGATATTCAAAACCTGGGCCAGGTCAACCGACGGACCGACCGCTCGAACCTGTTTGATCTCGAATATGAAGTCGGCGGACCGTGGCGTGCGGTGGCCGGCGTATTCGAGCGCAAAAGCAGCAGCAGCCAGGCCTTCACATTTGAAGGCGACTCCGAGGTCCAAGGTGTTGAAGGGGGTGTTCGGTATGTTTTTCCGTCGCGCACTTCGCTTGCCTATCGCCTCAAGCATGGCAGCGGCAGTTATCCCGGCAGACAGGCTTCTTCCCTGTTTGCGAGCGATTTCAAGGACCGCGAGCATGAGTTCAGGCTTGACTGGCCAGTGACGGGAAAAACAACAATTCAGTCAAGAATTTCCTATTTCGACAGAGCCCATGAGGGGCTTGCGGCACGGGATTTCTCAGGGTTTTTGGGTAATGTCAACGCCACTTGGCAGGCGACGGGCAAAACCAGTGTCACGGCTGGCGTAGGGCGCGAATTGAACAGTTACCAGACCACTTCGGCCAGCTATTACGAGGGTTACCGGTTCTTTATTGCACCCACCTGGAAACCAACTGCGAAAACGGCTGTGAAACTTCGCTATGTCCACGGCAGCCGAGACTATAAAGGCCCGTTGCCCGGTGTTGCCCCGATTGACCGGCGCGACAAGCTCAACCTGGGAAGCGTCGCGCTTGAATGGCAGGCGAGCCGTGCCATCCAGCTTACGTTGGCGATGCAGCACGACAGGCGCAGTTCCAACCAGCCTGGCTTTGACTACAAAAGTAATCTTGTAAATCTGTCGGTTCTTGCCAGCTTTTAAGCATGGCGTTTTTCAGCCGTCTCAAGTCCTGCATGGCATAAATAGTTTATTGAAAATAATCAGGTCGTAGCCTATGCGAGCCTATGTTACTTTGCTGAGTACCATGAGCTACCTGCCCGGTGTCCTGGTGCTGCATGAATCGTTGAAGCAGGTGGATTCTTCATATCCATTGTGGGTCGG
Organism: Polaromonas sp.; assembly: GCA_028291905.1. GTDB lineage: Bacteria > Pseudomonadota > Gammaproteobacteria > Burkholderiales > Burkholderiaceae_C > Polaromonas. The sequence continues at coordinate 16,620 of JAQGNK010000108.1, read as the reverse complement.
CATATCTGCAGGTATTCCTTTGCATGTTGATGCCGATCTGCAGAAAAAAGGGCTGCAGGTCGTCAGGTTGCCTGCGAGTATAAAAATACCAGTTTCCCTGAGCAAGGCGTCAGGCCACTGGCGCAATACATTTGACAAGCTGCACCTCTTCGGGCTGGTCAGTTTTAACAAGCTGGTTTACCTTGACAGCGACATGATCCTGTTGGCCAACATAGATGCGCTGTTTGAAAAGCCGCATATGTCAGCGGTAGCTGCTGGCCGACTGATTTACCCTGACTGGAAGCGTCTTAATTCGGGCCTGATGGTAATTGAGCCCGAGCACGGGCTTCCGGAAAAGATCGCCGCCATGCTGGAGCCTGCCATCAGGCAGGCTTCTGCCGCAGAAATCGACCGGCTTGGCGATCAGGACCTGATCAATGCTTATTATTCTGAATGGCCGGATGCAGGGCATCTTCATCTCGACCAGGGATATAACCTGTTCTGCACGCATCTTGATGATTATATTGGGAAGCATGGCTATCAGCTGCCTGCTTCGAATGTTAATGCTTCCAAGCTGATCCGCGTGGTTCACTTTGTGGGTGCCGACAAACCCTGGATGAAATGGGCAGGCCTGAAGCATTTTCTGGCGACCTGCCGAAAACGGGCCGCTACCCAATGGCAAAGAAAACTATTCTGGATGTATTCACAGCTACTTAAAAAAATATAGCTGAAAAGCTTGCCGATATTATATATTCATATCAGGCATGGGATTTTCTCCCTGAATAGGTCCGGATTTTTGAAGCATCAAAGATGATATTAAGAATATCGCTTCATTAGGAAGAAAGGGCTATTGCTCTTGTTGGGCCTTGGATTCTAAGATTCAGTGTCTTCTTCAAATAGTTTCTGGCTGATTTTCACAAATGCCATGAGCTTTTTTCCTGATCTGATTTTGCAGCACTGTCTTTTCAGATATTTATTTCACCCAAAGGCGCCATGATGAAATTTTTAACTCGCTACCTTGCCGCCGCATGCCTTTTCCTTGGGGCTGCGACAGCTTTTGCGCAGGCGACTCCACCTTCCGCAGCCGCAGCTTCCCGACAGGCGCCAGCGACGCAGGCTGCGGCCCTGCCGACGCAGCAGGATTACCGGCTCGGCGCAGGCGACTCCATCGGGGTGCAGGTTTACCAAAGTCCTGATCTTTCAGTCGATGCGCGGGTATCCGAAACCGGCGTCATCAGCTATCCGCTGGTGGGCACCGTGCAGCTTGGCGGGTTGACGATTTCAGAAGCCGAGAAAAAAATCGCCGATGCGCTGCGCACCGGCGGGTTTGTCAAGGTGCCGCAGGTCAACATCGTGCTTCGGCAGGTTCGCGGCAGCCAGGTGGCGGTGCTGGGCCAGGTCAGCCGTCCGGGCCGCTTTCCGCTGGAAACCTTCAACACCCGCGTCAGCGACATGCTGGCTGCGGCGGGCGGCACCACTGCCATTGGCGACGACGTTTTGATCGTGACCGGGCAGCGCCAGGGCCAGCCATTTCGCAAGGTGATCGATATTCCAGCGCTTTTCCTGAACCAGAAGTCGGATGAGGACATTGTCCTGTCCGGTGGCGACACCCTGTATGTCAACAAGGCACCGGTTTTCTATATCTATGGCGAAGCCCAGCGTCCAGGGCCCTACCGCATAGAGCGGGGCATGACCGTCATGCAGGCACTGGCGCAAGGCGGCGGCCCTACGGTGCGCGGCAGTCAGAATCGCCTGCGCCTGCATCGGCGGGATCCAGCGGGCAATGTCACGGAAACCACTCCAAAGCTGACCGATACGGTGCAGGCCGAGGATGTGATCTACGTGCGTGAAAGCCTTTTTTAAGCTGCCGCAGCCATGTCAATCCATCAATTCTTCCTGATACTGCGCGCCCGTTACCGGGTGGCGCTTCTGGTGCTGCTGCTGGCCATTGCGGCGGCACTGGCTGTGAGCTTGCTGCTGCCTAAAAAATACACCGCCCAGACTTCGGTGCTGGTCGATATGCGCACGCCTGATCCGCTGGCCGGCGGCGGGATTTCCGGTATGGTTGCCCCCAGCTATATGGCCACGCAGGTGGACATCATCGGCGGCGACCGGGTGGCGCAGCGCGTGGTGAAAATGCTCAGGCTCGATGAGGACGAGGAGGCCAAGGCGGCCTGGCAAAAAGCCAATGATGGCCGGGGCTCGCTGGAGGCCTGGCTGGCCCAGTCGCTGCAAACCGGCCTGCAGGTGCAGCCGGCCAGGGAGAGCAATGTCATCAACATCACCTACAAGGGTTCCGATCCGGATCAAGTGGCGGCGGTTGCCAATGCATTTGCCCAGGCTTATCTCGACACAAACCTGGCCTTGAAGACCGAGCCTGCCAGGCAATACGCCGAATGGTTCGACGAGCAGACCAAGACGTCGCGCGCCAAGCTCGAAGATGCCCAGGCGCGCTTGTCCGACTACCAGCAAAAAGCCGGCATTGTTTCCACCGACGAGCGGGTTGACTATGAAACTGCCAAGCTGGCGCAGATCTCGACCCAGCTCACCGCCGTCCAGGGCGAAACCACCGACAGCCAGAGCAAGCGCGCGGCGCGCGGCGACACTGTGGCCGAGGTGATGCAAAGCCCGCTCATCAATGGGCTGAAGGCCGATATTGCACGCCTTGAATCCAAGGTGCAGGAAAACAATGTGAACCTGGGCGTCAACCATCCGCTGCGCCAGCGGGCCGAGGCCGAGCTGGCCTCGCTGAGAAGCCGGCTTGTCAGCGAGTCAGCCCGGATTTCAGCCTCCATTGAGACCGCCTACCGGGTGGGCAAGGACCGGGAGCGCGAGTTGCAGGGCTCTGTCAATGCGCAGAAGGCGCGGGTGCTGATGCTCAACAAGCAGCGCGACGAACTCAATGTGTACCGGCGCGATGTGGAAGCAGCCCAGCGCGCCTACGAAACCGTCAGCCAGAGCGCGTCGCAAACCCGCCTGCAAAGCCTGAGCAACCAGACCAATGTGGTTCGCCTCGACATGGCGACGGCGCCGATGAATCCTTCAAGCCCGAAGCTGATGCTCAACCTGCTGATTGCCGCTTTTGGCGGCACCCTGCTGGGCATTGCCTGCGCCTTCCTGCTGGAGCTGGCCAACCGCCGCGTCAGGTCCACCGAAGACCTGGTGCAGATGCTGGACCTGCCTGTGCTGGCCAGTATTTCATCTGGCCGCACGCCGCCGCGCAAGCTCCAGGGGTCGCATCAACTGGCACTCGGCAACGGAAGCGCCGCATGAACACCAACAATGCCCAAATCGTGAAAGCCGTACCCCTGAGCCGGGGTGGCGGCACGCATCTAGCCACGAATTCCAGCCGATTGATGGGAACGATTCTGATCGATGCCGGACGGCTGTCGCAAGGCAGCACGGAGCGGATTCTGGGTTTTCAGCGCGAAAGCGGCTTGCGTTTCGGCGAGTCCGGCCGTGCGCTGGGGCTGCTGACGGAAGATGATGTGCGCTTTGCCTTGTCGGTCCAGTTTCACTATTCCTACATCACGCCTGAAAGCAACCTGAGCCGGGAGCTGGTCGCCGCTTACCAGCCCTCCAGCCCTTCGGTGGAGCAATTGCGCATGCTGCGCAGCCAGTTGATGCTGCGCTGGTTTGACAACGGCGCCGAACGCAAGGGCCTGGCTGTGGTCAGCGCCGACAGCGGCGATGGTCGCAGCTATCTTGCGGCCAACCTGGCGATTGTGTTTTCACAGCTTGGCGAGCGCACCTTGCTGATAGATGCCGACATGCGCTCGCCGCGCCAGCACAAGCTTTTCCATCTCGGCAAGCGCGCCGGACTGTCCGACATGCTCGTCGGGCGCGCCGGCGCCGAGGCCCTGGTCGGGATTGCTGCATTGCCCAACCTGTCGGTGCTTTCGGCCGGAGCGATTCCGCCGAATCCGCAGGAACTGCTGGGCCGGCAGAATTTCTCGGAGCTGCTGCTGTCGCTGGGCATGGATTTCGACGTGATGATCATCGACACGCCGCCCGCCACCGTCTGCGCCGATGCCCACACGGTCGCGGTTCGTGCGGGCGCGGCCCTGATCGTGGCGCGGCAGGGCAAGAGTTCGATGCCGCACCTGGCGCAGTTCACCCACAGCCTGCGCGAATTTGGCGTGACCCTGGTCGGCTCGGTGCTCAATGACGCCTAGCGCGGCGCTTTGGGTACGCTGGGCGGCATGAATTTGACCACCGAAGAGACGGCCAGCCAGCCAGCAGCCAGCGCCAGCAGTTCGCGCCAGCGCATCGGCATGCTCCTGGTGAACGCCGGCCGGCTGGCACCTGAGAATGTTGAGCGCATCATGGTGGTCCAGCAGGAAAGCGGCAGGCGTTTCGGCGAGATCGGCAGGGCGCTTGGACTTCTGACGGCAGACGATGTGTACTTTGCGCTGGCGGCACAGTTTCAGTCCATGAAAACCCTGGGGGTGGCCGAGGAGTGGCTGCGGCGCTGGCTGGTGCTGCTGGGCAAGATAGAGCGGGTGCAGACCTTTGCCGAGGGCCGGCGCCTGCTGGAGCGGCTGAGCCATCCTGAAAAGCCTTCCATACTGGCGTTTGCGAATGCGCACGCCATGAATTCGGTGGCCGAATCAGCGTCTTTTTTCGAGGCCCTTCACACTGCCGACGTGGTGCTCAGGGACGGCTCGGGCATGGCCAGGCTGTTCAGGATGCTAGGGCTGCCGCCGGGCCACAATCTCAACGGCACCGACCTGATTCCCGAACTGCTTTGGCAGTTCAATGGCCGCAGCATTGCATTTTTTGGCACGCAACACCCCTACCTGGAGCGCGGCATCCGCGTTGCCGGGCGCGAGTTTTCGCCCCAGAGCAGCTATATCAGTGAACACGGCTTTCTCGATGCGCAGACTTACGTGGCGCTGGCCAATATCCACTGCCCGGAACTGATCGTGCTGGGCATGGGCATGCCGCGCCAGGAAGAAACTGCCGTGATTTTGCGCGCATCGCTCGGCTTTCCCTGCCTGATCGTGTGCGGCGGCGCGGTCATTGATTTTCTGGGCGGCAAGACGCGGCGTGCCCCGCTGTGGATGCGCGGCATGGGGATGGAATGGCTGTTCAGGCTGGGACTGGAGCCGCGCCGGCTGTTTCACCGCTATGTGATCGGCAATCCGCTGTTCCTGATGCGTGCCATGCGCCTGGCTTCGGCCCTGCAGCGCCGTTGAAAGCGCCAGGCCGCACAGACGGCACCAGCTCCAGGTAGGGTTTTGCTATTGAATTAATAGCTACCTGCGCAAATCCTGCCTAGGCTGTAGCCATTTTTGTTCCAAAAACGCGCAAAACTTTCGCACCGGTAACTCCGGCTCCGCTGCTGGTTTATGCATGAAAAAGGCTGATTGCGCAGACACTGCTTGCGCAAGCAGCTATTGATTTTGTAGCGGTAAGCCGCTGCTTTCAATCAAGCGCTGGGTCAGCCGCGCGCCAGGGGTTTTCAACATCAGGCATGCAGTCGCTCTTGACGATCCGGCCCGGATTTCCGAGCACGATGGAATAGGGCGGGATGTTTTCAAAGACATAGGCGCCGCCGGCAATCCGGCTGCCCTTGCCGACGGTGGCGCCCACCACAATCGCATGCGGACCGATCCACACGTCATCTTCCACCACCGGAAAGTGGGTGGTGCGGCTGCCGTCCCTGGCTATCGAGTCGCGCTGCCCGAGGGTGACGCCATGGAACAGGGTTACATTCTGGCCAAGCCGGGCCTGGCCATTGACGACGATGCCCCGGCCATGGGTCAGCGCCAGCCCGGGGGCGATGGCGGTTTTCCAGGGCAGCTCGATCCCTGCCGAATGGCAGGCCAGGCGATGAAAGATTCTGGCCGGCGTCAGCAGCAGCCGCCGCCACACAGGGTGCTGGCGCTGGGCCATCTGGCACAGGCGCACGCTCGCCACCACCCGGAACGCCGGATTCAAAAGCAGGCCCTTGAGCACCAGCGGCCAGTTGAAGCGGCCAAAGATGCGATGGGCGTCTGCCTTCAGGGCGTGCATGCGGTGTTTCCAGGTGATGCCGAAGTCGATGCCGGAGCCGAAGCCGCGCCGGCTGCAGGTACGCCGAACCAGGCGGCCGAGCTCTGCAGGCCGGCTGTGTAGGGTGTCCAGGCAAGTCCCAGTTTCTGGCTTGCCTTGCCCGAATAGAGGTGGATCTGCTGCGCCCACAAGGCCGGCAGGCCGGGCGGCATAGGGTCGGGCAGCCCTGGCCGTGACCAGCGGGCACGCTTCAAGGCCATTTGCGCCAGCTTGAGCGGCGGCCCGGCCAGCCGGGTGTCGAGCTGGAGCTGGCGCTGGCTGATGCGCCGTATCGGGGTGGCCTGCAGCGCCAGCGCCAGGTCGATAAAGTACGCGTTCCAGCGCGGGCTGTCGGGTGCCGACAGGTTGAACACCGGCAGTTCGCCGGAAATCACCGTCAACCCCAGCGCGGCGATGATGGCCTGGCAGACATCGTCCACATGCACCAGGTTGGACCAGCCATCGCCGCCGGCCCCCAGGTCGCCAAGCCGGCCGGCCCGCAGCCAGCGGCCGATGCGCCCCACCCAGAGTTCACTGCCGGGGCCGAAAACGCAGCCGGGCCTGAGCACCACGGCTTCGCCGCCTTGCAGCACGAACTGGCGGACATGCCGTTCGGCCTCGCACTTGGCCCGGCCATACCAGCCCAGGCCGGGGTTGAGCGGCGCCTCTTCATGCACCGTGCCCTCGACCGGCCCATACACCGACATGGTGCTCAGGTGGATGATGCGCGGGCAGTCGGCTTTCAGTGCAGCTTTTGCCAGCACCTGCGTGCCTGCCGCAATCGAGCGCGCATTGCCCGCCACGCAGTTCACGACCGCATCAAAGCCGCGCAGGGCGCTGGCCAGCGCAGCTTCGTCACAGGTGTCCAGCTGCAGCCAGTCAACGCCTCGCGGACCGTTCTTGACCGGCCCCCGCGACGCGCCGGTGGGGCGCTGCCAAGGGGCGGCTGCGGTGGCTGCAAGGATTTCCAGCAGGCGCCTGCCGATGTGGCCGGAGCCGCCCAGGACCAGAACTTTCATGCGAAGGCCTCCTCGATGGCGGCTGCGTGGCGGTTGCCCAGCCGTTGTGACAGGGTGTGGCCCAGCCGGAGCGACAGGGCGATGAGCGTGAGCGTCGGGTTGGCCTGGCTGGAGGTGGGAAAGACAGCACTGCCGGCGACAAAAAGATTACCCACCGAATGCACCTGGCAGTCGGCATTGACCACGCTGGTGCGCGGATCGCTGCCCATGCGCGCCGTGCCGATATGGTGGCCGCCGTAAGCGCCAAAGCGCAGCAGGTCCTGCTCAAGCGTCTCGGGGTCGTAGTCGAGGCGGGCGACGCCGCTCAGGGCGAACTCCTCCGCCAGCACATCGAGCGTGCGGCGCATCGACTCGATATCGACCGGGCTGTAGCGCCAGTCCACCTTCAGCTGCGGCATGCCCAGCGCGTCCACCTTGTCGCTGAGCGTGACCCGGCTTTGCGCCTGCGGCAATTGCTCGCCGTGCATTTCCAGGCTGAAGCGGTTGGTGCGGTTGCGCAGGATCACCGACGGGAATTTGCGTTCCGCCAGTGAGCGGCGGCGCAGCCAGTGCGCCAGGAAGGCGGCAGTGTCCAGCGGATCGGCAGCCACATTGAGCAGATGGCGGGCATAGCTTGCCGGCGTTGCCTTGTTGCCGTCGTTCAGCCGCTTGCCGTATTCATAGCTGATGAGCCGGCGCGCCAGGAAAAGCCCGGACAGCACGCCGCTGCGGTGCGCCGGATCGGTGATGCGGGCAAAGTGCAGCCGCGCCACGGTGTTCGACAAGCCGAGCCGGTGCTGTTCATCCGCCGCCACGGCGAGCCGGCGCCGGCAGTAAATGCCTTCGGGCGTGACCTCGTAGCCGTGGCGCACGTTGCGGGTCGGCCCGTTGATCGTCAGCCGGCCCACGTTGCCGGCAATGTGGCACATGTAGTAGCGGCCCACGACATCGTGAAAGTTGCCGATGCCCGCCGGGCTGACATCGCGCGAGGCCAGCAGCAGCCGGGCGGTTTCCAGGCCGCCGGCGGCCAGCACGGTGGCGCGGGAGGCGACTGAAAAACGGCGCCCTGCCAGCGTGGTGACTTCGACAGAGCGCAGGGCGCTGCCATCGGGCCTCAGCTGCAGAGCGGTGCAATTGGCGCCCAGCAGCACCCGGGCGCCAGGCGCCAGCGCCAGCTGCCGCGCATAGCGGCTGCCGAAATCAGTGGGACAGGAAAACCGCTCCAGTCCGTTTGAAAGAACGCGCTGGCTGTTGAAGCCCTGGATCAGCGGCGCGGCATTGGCGCCCAGCGCCTCTTCGGCCTGGTAGCTGAACCGGCCGGCTTCGGCCAGGGCATTGGCGCGGGGGTAGTAAGGCAGCAGATCATGGTAAGACAGCGGCCAGCCGCTGTGCGGCACATGGCTGCGGGTCTCGAAGTCGATGGGGTCGAAGGGCATGCAGCGCCCGCCCCAGATGGTCGTCGAGCCGCCGAACCGGCGCTGCCGGTATTTGTCGGGCGGACTGTGCAGGTGTTCGTCCGCCACCTCGCCGGCATAGAGTGACTGGGTGGCCGGGTCTTCCTTCATGAAGCCCGATTCCAGCAGCAGCACCGAAAAGCCGCGCTCGGCCAGGTCCAGCGTGAGGGCGATGCCCGCAGGCCCGGCGCCGATGATGCAGATGTCGGCCTGCAGCCGGGCGCCGTTTTGAATGCTGTCGGCCTGGGCAATCATGGCGCTGCCTTGGGTGTGCCGGCGCTGTCCTTGCGGGGCTGGCCCGCAGTGCCGAAGTGGCGCTGGTGGACGGCGGCCACCGAGCCAAAAAAGCGCGCCAGGGAAAATTGCTGCTCATACAGCGCCCGGCCGTTGCGCTCCAGTGTCTGCCTGAAGGCCGGATCGTCCAGCACGCGCTGCATGCCGGCGGCCAGGCCGGTGACATCGCCCGGCTGCACAAAGCAGGCCGTCGCGCCGTCGTGCAGCACCGACGGGATTTCACCGACGGGCGTGCAGACCACAGCCACGCCGTTGGCCAGCGCTTCGAGGATCACCAGCGGCAGGCCTTCGTCATAAGAGGGCAGCACCAGCAGATCGGCGCGCGCCATCAGCCTGGCGGCTTGAAGCTGGTCGCACCAGCCCGGAAAATGCACAAAACTATCAATGCCGAGCTGCCGTGCGCTGGCCTGGTAGGTGGCCACGTCGCCGCCGCCGGCCACCGTGACTTCAAGCCTTGCGGTGTCAAAACCCGGCCGGGCCAGCGCCTGCAGCAGGTCCGAAACCCCCTTGCGCTCCGACAGGTTGCCCAGGAAAAGCACTTGGCGCGGGGTGTCTTCGCTGGCGGCGCGGCGCGGCTGGGAAGGCTCTGGAACGCCATTGATGATGATTTCCACCCGCTCGGGCGGCACCCCCAGCTCGGCGGTGACGAACTGCCGCGCCGCGCTGCCCAGCACCAGGCAGGTGGCCGGCAGCGAGAAGACCCAGCGCGTCAGGCCCTGCAGAGGCCGGGGCAGATCGCGGTAGAAATGCTGCAGCTGCGCCGCATGCAGGTGCAGCACCACCGGAATGCCCAGCGCCCGGCAAGCGACCACGATGGCGCTTTTGCGAAACAGGCTCAGGCGCTCGGCCATGTTGACATGCACGCCGGCCAGCTGCCCGCCCAGGCGCCCGCGCACCAGCCTGCCCAGGGCGCTGGCCAGAATCCACAGCGAAGCCAGCGCATGGCCGCTGCCGCGTGTGTCGAGCGGGCGCAACCGGGCCGCCCTGGTCGAGAAAGGGCTCTGCGCCTGAATCAGGTAGTCGGCCACCTTGAACATGCCGCCGCCCTTGGGCGTCCAGGGGCAGGCAATGTAGATGTAGCTTTCGCTCTCGCTGGTGACGGCGGCGCCTGGGATTGACTCAGTTTTCATTCGTGTTTCTCTGGCGGCCGGCAAGCGGCCATGCAGGCAGGAGGCTGCCAGGCGGGGGAGGCTTGGGGTGTTTTAATGGCCGGCTCCTCGCCGTGGCATCCAAGACATGCCCTGGATGTCCTTGACGACCTCGCTGGCGATGGCCTCGCTGGTGGGTCGTTGCCGGCGCAACAGGCCGCGCACCAGCCCGGCGGCGTTGAAGCACCAGGAAACCACCGAATGAAGCGCCCTGTCGAACGAGCGCTTGCGCCAGATCATCAGCAGCAGCGGCGCTGCCAGCAGCACGGCAAACCAGGCCGCGCGCAGGGCGGGCGACACGGGCCAGAAGAAAATGCTGAGCAGCGCTGCCCACCAGCACAGCACCCCCAGGTAGAGGCGCAGCTCACGCAGGCCCCGCAGCACCAGCGCCAGCTGCCCCTGGCCTGCTGATGCGCGGATCAACTCGCCCATCCCGCACAGGTACTGGTTGCGCCAGCGGCTCATGAGCAGCCGGTAGGCCGCTTCCTCATGGCCGAAGTGCCTCACGGCCTTGACCGGCAGGCGCCACAGCCCCCAGCCCAGGCTGCGCAGCCTGACGGCCAGGTCAAGCTCCTCATAGCTGTGCAGGTTGCGGTTGGACAGGTAACCGATGCTCTCGATGGCACTGCGCCGGTACAGGCCGCCGCCACCGAGCCGGTCCACGCTGCCGGGCTGCGCATGCGTGCGCAGCTTTTCGCTGCGGGCAATGTATTCGAGGCTCTGCGTGTTCATCTCGATCATGCTGCCACCCACGCCAGCCACCTCCGGGTGTGCCCTCATGAAGTCCACCGCCACTTCCAGGAAGCCTTCGAGCATCTGCATGTCGCCGTCGAGCAGGCAGATGAATTCGCCCTGCGAATGCTGGTAGCCCAGCTGGGGCGCAATGCCGCAGCACCGTTCCTGCGGATGCGCCAGCTGCACGATGCGGATCGGGTAGGCGCGTGCCAGCTCCACGGTGCGGTCGCTTGAGCAGCAATCGGCCAGCACCACCTCACCTCCCACGCTGGAGACAGCGTGCAGGGCGCTTTCTATGGCTGCGCAAATGCGTTTTTCTTCATTCAGCGCCTTGATGACCACGGTGACGCGGCAGGTGGCCGGGAATGACTTGGAAAAGTTTTCGGGCTTCATGTCAATGTCTTCATCCAGTGCCCTGCCTCAGCGAGAGGCCATGAGGGGTGTGAGTGCCTGGCGTTGTTCACGCCAGCGTTCCCAGTTCCTGACCAGGCTGCTGGGGAAAAAGCAGGCCATGGCAGCCGTCAGCCACCAGCGTTTGCCACGGGCGGCATGGCGCGCGTCGAGCAGCCAGGACACGCCCTCCAGCCGGTCACCCGAAGCCAGCGCCAGGCGCGCCAGGGTCAGCTTGGACTGCGCCACGAACCACAGCGCCGACTTGCGCTGCGCCGCGCTCATGCTGCCCGTCTGCGCGCGCATGCGCATGCGTTCGAGATAGGGCGGCATCATCACCACGTTCTGCATGGTCAGGCTGCCCTGCACGCTGATCCGGTAGGCTGACAAGGGGGAATGCACCAGCGCAAAAGGCGTTTTCTCGGCCAGGCGAAACCACAAATCAAGGTCTTCGCCCTGCGATTCTCCGGGCGGAAAGCAGGGCTGCATCTGCTGCAGCAGCCGGTTTTGCACCGCAATAGAGCTGGCGCATACCGACGGGCCGGTCATCCAGCGCGTCGGCAGGTCGGTGATGCGCTCTATTTCGGGTGTCTCGCTGACGGCGGGCCAGGCGCCAGGCCAGGGGCCGTCCGCGTCGGGCGTCAGCACATAGTCAGTGCCCACGACCTGCGCATCGGGACAGGCCTGCTGGGCCTTGAGCAGGAAAGCCAGATAGTCAGGATGAATCGAGTCGTCGGCATCAAGGAAGGCGACCCACTCCCCGCTGGCGCTTTCGATTCCCCGGTTGCGGGCGGCCGAGACGCCGGCGTTGGTCTTTTGATGCACCAGGCGCAGGCGCGGGTCTGCAATGGCCGCGACCAGCGCGGCGCTGCCGTCGGTGGAGCAGTCGTCCACCACGATGATCTCGAAATCCGTGAAGGTCTGGGCCAGCACCGATTCAATCGTGCAACCGACGTAAGGGGCCTTGTTGTGCAGGGGAATGACAATGGAAAACTTCATGGGCTGAAATTTGCAGTGGGCAAGGGATTTCTGGCCGGGCGCAAGCCTGAAGGCACTGTGCTGGCGCGCGCGTGTGCGGCATGGGTTTTGCGGACGCGCGGCGTGCTGGCGGTGGCCGCCAGGGTCATCAGCAGCAGCACATGGGCAATCATCTCGGCGCCGTAGCCAAACAGCGACAGCGGCACCTCGCTGATGGAGCGCAGCAGCAGCGTCAGAAACAGCGCCAGCGACAACCCGCTGGTCGCGCGCGCATAGCGCACCGACAGCACCAGCAGCACCAGGCCGTAGATCACCAGCGCCGCCGCGCCGACAGTGCCCGACCTTGACAGCGTGTCCATGAACTGGTTGTGCGCATGGGTGGCGTTGGGCATGCCGATGCTCAGCCTGAAGTTGGTCTCCCAGATCAGCGGGCCGTAGCCGAAGACCGGATTGCGCTGCCATTCCTGCCAGGCGATAGCCCATATCTTGTCGCGACCTGTCAGCGAGGCAAGCTGCGCGCCTTCGCGGCTGTTGAAGAAATTGCTGAGCCGCGTGTCCAGGTCGCCAAACATCAGCACCAGCGTGATGGACAGCACCAGCGCCATGAACAGACCCACGGACAGCATGCCGAATCCGGGGCGGGCCGGATCGCTGAAACGGCGCCATAGCCTGGCGCCGTCGCGCACGGCGACCAGGCAGATGAAGCACAGGACAAAAGAAATCCAGGCCGCCTTGGACTGCGCCAGAAACAGCGCCGAAAGCCCGATGACCCAGGCCAGCCGGTTGAGCCACGCGGCGGGGTAGGGGCGGGCATACAGGCATAGCAGGCCAAGCTGGGCCAGTATGCCCAGCGACACGGCATGCGCGGCCAGACCCGCCAGGCGCGGCACGCCGGGCAGCAGGCCCTGCGAATAGTCGGCGTCCAGCACCAGGCCCGGCTTGACCAGGACCAGCAGCATGCTGCCCGCCATGAAGATCAGCACCGCATTGCGCGCCGCCCCGAGCGCCTTGTCCTGCTCGACGGTCGTGGCCAGGGCCGCCGCAGTGCCGATGACGAGCGAGTAAAAATAGAAATAGACCATGAACGGGTGGGCACCCAGCAGTGCCGGGGCCGCCACGGTGCCGATCCAGAAAAGGATGAACACCGCCAGCAGCAGCGCCCTGACCGCATGGCCGCCCCGGTCGCCCTCGGCGGGCCTGAGCAGGTGGCTGATGATGCGTTCGGCCGAAACCGTCAGCAGCAGCAGCGAGATCAGCGGCTGGGCTGGCACCAGCAAGGGGTGGCGCGGCGCTGCGGCCGGCTCGACCAGCAACCCGGTCATCGAGACAATCGACATGTCGCGTCCCGACACCAGGGTGCTCAGGGCCACAAGCAGCAGCATGGCGTAAAAAATCAGATGCAGGTAGCCGCCAGGCGCTCGCCTGGAGGTCAGATGCACCGCGCTGGCCAGGCCAAGCGAGGCCAGCAGCGCCGCTATGATGGCCGCCGCGACAAGAATGGTCGGGATGATGATTTGGTTCATGAGGGTTGGCTTTAAAGACGCTGTTCGCCCAGGGTTTCCGGAATCGGCACCGCCGCTGTTTTCGGGGTCGGACCGGCCGCACATGCCTTACGCTCGTTTAACCCTGGAAAGAATCGCTTCACCATGGCTGTGGTCTGCTCGCCCAGCAGCTGTGGACGAGCCAGCACCAGCGCGGCTGGCAGGCTCATGCCCATCAGGCTGCCGGCGGCCAGCGACAGCAGCGGCAGATCAAACCGTGCCACGCCTTGCTGGCCGGCCATGACGCCGGCAGCGCACAGGCTGCTCAGCGCCAAGCCGCGCCCGGCATGGGGCAGCAGGGCAGTCCAGTTCAGCTTCAATGCCACGATTGCGGCCGTGCCGATGACCAGCGCCCGCAGCACCAGCAGCAGGGCGGCCACGCCAGCGGCCGCCTGCAGGCCCTGGCCTGCAAACAGGTAGAACGCCAGGCCGCCAATCACCAGAACCGGCAACTGCAGCATCGATTCATGGTACTTGCGGCCGGTATTCCAAAGCACCGGCGTGGAAATGCCCCAGATCACATAGGCCGGCATGCTCAGGAAAAGAAGGCTCAGCACCCATGCGGCGTCGCTCCACTTGGGTCCGTACAGCACCCGCACCAGATCGGTTGACACCAGCGCCAGCAGCACGAAAGCCGGCAGCACCAGCACAAGAATCGTCGCCAGCATCTGGAAATAGGCCCGGCCCAGGCGCTCCAGCTCGTTTTGCAGTCGCGCGCCCGCCGCCAGGAAGGCCGGCTGCAGCGCGCCAAGCAGCAAGGCGTTGGGCATGGTGGCCAGGTTGTAGGCCATGTTGTACAGGCCGAGCGCATGGGCATTGAGCAGCCGGCCGATGAGCACGCGGTCCAGGTTGTTGAGCATCCAGTTGACGATGTTGGTCAGGAACACCGCGCGGCCGGTGCCGATGGCTGAGGCCGCATCGGCATACCAGAAAAGCGGCCGCACGGCATGGGGCTTGAGCGCATAGCTGGCCACCAGCATGACGGCGGTTTGCACCAGCCAGGCCGCCACCAGAGCCGTGGCGCCCCAGCCGAAAATGGCCAGGGGCACGCCCACGGCCACATAGCCTGCCGCATAGCTGCCCACCTGTATCAGCCCGGCGGCGCGAAAGTTCAGGTCGCGCTGCAGCAAAAAAGTGGCCGGCGCGGCGGCGGCCGACAGCAGGCAGGCCAGCGACAGCCACTCGATGACGAACTGCGCCCGGGGCTCCCTGAAATAGCCCGCGAGCACCGGCGCCATCAGGTACACGGCCAGCATGGTGATGGCGCCGGCAATCAGCTGCCAGGTCCAGGCGAAGCGAATGTCTTCATCCCGCAGCGTTTCGCGCTGCAGCAGGCTCCAGCTGAAACCGAAACCGGAGAAGAAATTGGCGAACGTCAGCACCACCAGGCCAATGGCGAATATGCCGAAAACCTCGGGCCCCAGGGTGCGCGCCAGCACTACCTGGGCCACCAACTGCAGCCCGAAGCGGGCCGCTGTCGAGAGTGCGCTCCATTTAACGGCTGCCACGCCCGACGGGCCGAGTCCGCTCATCCTCAGCGCTTTCCGGCTGAATGGCGCCGCAGGGCAATGGTGGCGATCAGTCCCAGCGTGCTCAGCAGCGCGGCGTTGTAGCGCCAGCCGGCTTCATCGTCGGGACCCGGCTGGCTGGCGGCCGGGTTCAGGGAGAGAGAGGTGGTCAGGTTTCCTGCCAAAGGCTGCAGCGCACTGGTCTTGATCAGCTCGGCGCCGGCTTGGGCCTTCAAAACAGCCATGGCTTCGGGTTTGAGTTGAGTGGGGGCCTTGACCGTGTGCGCGTGCAGAGGCAGCGATGCGGACACCGCAAAAATACCCGTGGTCAAAACAACCGTCAACAAGACTCGGCACATGAACTTCCCATCACTTGAACAGGAGCCAAGTCTCTTGCGCGGTGTGCTGATCGGCAATAGTCCGAATGAGCCATGAACTTTTCCCACTCAGTGAAAAGCCCGGCAAGGGCAGTTGGTGCGAGCGAAATCTCTCTGGATGGCAGCAGCCATCCAACCACCTTTTTGCAATTTAATTCATAGCTGCTTGGGCAGGTTTCGCATGCGCAAAAGCCTCTTTTATTGCCTGTTCGTGCCTGTTTCCTGCTGACTCCGTATTTTTGCTTGTCCGCTGGAGAAAGGCCGGGATGGGGCTGTGCCCGAATCCGGCCCAGTCCTGCCCGACCTGTGCGTTTGTGCGCTTGAGCGACGCTGGCCAGGGCAGGGCGATTCAGCTCTTGTGTATCTGACCGCCCGCCACTGCTAACGCAGCCATGAAAAAAGCCCCGGCTTGGCGGGGCTTTTCAGTTCGGGTCCAGGCGGCGGCCTGGACTAGCATGTCTACATGCCGCTGTAGTTCGGCCCGCCGCCGCCCTCGGGCGTGACCCAGACGATGTTTTGCGTTGGGTCCTTGATGTCGCAGGTCTTGCAGTGCACGCAGTTCTGCGCATTGATCTGCAGCCGGTCAGAGTTGTCCGGGTTCTTGACGTACTCATAGACGCCGGCCGGGCAGTAGCGGCTCTCGGGGCCGGCGAACTTCGCCAGGTTGATGCCCACCGGCACGCTGGCGTCTTTCAGCGTCAGGTGCGCCGGCTGGTGCTCTTCATGGTTGGTGTTGCTGATGAACACCGAGGTCAGGCGGTCGAAGGTCAGCTTGTTGTCGGGCTTGGGATAGACGATGGGCTGGCACTCGGCCGCCGGCTTGAGCATGGCGTAGTCGGGCTTGTCGCGGTGGATCGTCCACGGCGGGCTTTTGATGCCGATGCGCGGCAGCAGCCAGTGCTCGATGCCGGTCATGAACGAGCCCATGTACAGGCCCTTCTTGAACCAGGACTTGAAGTTGCGCGCCTGGTTCAGCTCGGCGGCCAGCCAGCTGCCGGCATAGGCCTCGGGGTAGGCGCTCAGCTCGTCGTGCTGGCGCCCGGCCGTCACCGCCTCATACGCGGCCTCGGCAGCCAGCATGCCGGTCTTGATCGCCGCGTGGCTGCCCTTGATGCGGCTGGCATTCAAATACCCGGCCTCGCAGCCGACCAGCGCGCCACCGGGAAACACGGTCTTGGGCAG
>JAQGNK010000199.1 GCA_028291905.1 Polaromonas sp. | reverse complement strand
GGCGCAGGGTGGAAAACCGCAGGCCGGCCGGCTTCATGTGCGTCAGCAGCATCTGCCAAACCGTGGGCACGCCGGCGGCATAGGTGACTTTTTCCGCCTCCATCAGCTCATAGACCGACTTGCCGTCGAGCGCCGGACCGGGAAACACCACCTTGGCGCCGGTCAGCGGCGCCGAATACGGAATGCCCCAGGCGTTGACGTGGAACATCGGCACCACCGGCAGGATCGCATCGCGGGCCGAAATGCCCATCACGTCGGGCAATGCCGCCGCGTAGGCATGCAGCGTGCTGGAGCGGTGGCTGTAGAGCGCGGCCTTCGGATGGCCGGTGGTGCCGCTGGTGTAGCACATGCTCGACGCGGTGTTTTCATCGAACTCGGGCCAGTCATAGTTGTCTGGCTGGGCGCCGATCCAGCTTTCGTAGCTCTGCAGGTTGGGTATGCCCGTGCCGGCTGGCAGCTTGTCGGCATCGCACAGCGCAATGTAGTGCTTGATGGTGCTGCACCGGGCATGCACCGCCTGCACCAGCGGCAGGAAGCTCAGGTCAAAGCACAGCACCTGGTCTTCGGCATGGTTGGCGATCCAGGCGATCTGCTCCGGGTGCAGGCGTGGGTTGATGGTGTGCAGCACCCGGCCCGAGCCGCTCACGCCGTAGTACAGCTCGAAATGGCGGTAGCCGTTCCAGGCCAGCGTCGCCACCCGGTCGCCAAAGCCGAGTTGCAGCGCATCGAGCGCGTTGGCAGCCTGTCGGGCACGGCGGGCCGAATCGCGGTAGGTATAGCGGTGCAGGTCCCCTTCGACCCGGCGCGAGACGATCTCGGCGTCGCCGTGATGGCGCGCGGCGAATTCGATCAGTGATGAAATCAGCAAGGGCTGGCTCTGCATTAAACCTAACATCGTCTCCGTCCTTTTCTGCCCGGCAGGGCATGTTGTATTGATAGCTATAGACAGCTGCATGGTACAGGCCGCATGGCCCGAATCCTCTCGGGAAAGTCCGTACTGGCGCCGCCTGCGGGACAGCTGGACGGCATGGCCGCCACGGTCACCCCTGGCGGCGCAGGGCTGTTTTTGGCATAGCACAATCGGGCAATGACACCTCCTACAGACACCCAGCTGGCGCAGCCCGACCTTCACGAAACCAGCGAATTCAACAAATCCAAATCCGCCGCCGAGGCTGCCGGGGCCGGCCTGCATTGGATCAACACCTTTGCCAGCCTGGGGCCTGACTTCTATAGCGAACTCGAACCCCGGCCGCTGCCTTCGCCCTACTGGGTCGGGCGCAACCGCGCCCATGCCCGCGAACTCGGCCTGGAGGAGAACTGGCTTGAATCCAGTGAAGCGTTGGCCGCCCTGACCGGCAACCAGTTGCTGCCTGGCTCCAGGCCGCTGGCCAGCGTCTACAGCGGCCACCAGTTCGGCGTCTGGGCCGGGCAGCTGGGCGACGGCCGGGCGATCTTGCTCGGTGAAATCGAAACGCCCCTGGGGCCGCAGGAACTCCAGCTCAAGGGCGCCGGCAAGACGCCCTATTCGCGCATGGGCGATGGCCGGGCGGTGCTGCGCAGCTCCATCCGCGAATTTTTGTGCTCCGAAGCCATGCACGGCCTGGGCATTCCGACCACCCGGGCGCTGTGCGTGACCGGCTCGGACGCCGCCGTGCGCCGCGAGGAAATGGAAAGCGCCGCGGTGGTGACCCGCACCGCGCCGAGCTTCATCCGCTTCGGCCATTTCGAGCATTTCAGCTACCGCAACCAGCCTGCCCAGCTCAAGGCCCTGGCCGACTACGTCATCGACCGCTTCTACCCCGACTGCCGGAAAGCGAAGCAGCCTTACGCCGCCTTGCTGCAGGCGGTGAGCGAGCGCACGGCGACCATGATGGCGGCCTGGCAGGCGGTGGGGTTTTGCCACGGCGTGATGAACACCGACAACATGAGCATCCTGGGCCTGACGATTGACTACGGCCCGTTCCAGTTCCTCGACGCCTTCGACCCCGGCCACATCTGCAACCATTCCGACGAGCAGGGCCGCTATGCCTACAACCGCCAGCCGAACATGGCCTACTGGAACCTGTTCTGCCTCGGCCAGGCGCTGCTGCCGCTGATCGACAACCAGGAAGACGCGCTGGGGGCGCTGGAGTCGTACAAGACCGTGTTTCCACAGGCGCTGCAGGCGCGGATGCGGGCCAAGCTGGGCCTGCCGGACGAGCAGGAAGGCGACACCGAGCTGATCGAGCACACCTTCCGGCTCCTGGCCAGTAACAAGGTGGACTACACGATCTTCTGGCGCCGGCTCTGCGGCTTCACCCCGCAAAGCGGCCATGAACTGGTGCGCGACCTGTTTTTCGACCGCCAATCGTTCGATGCCTGGGCGCTATCCTATTCAGAGCGCATTGCGCAGATAACCCCTGCGCTGCGGGCCGATTTGATGCTCAAAAGCAATCCAAAATACGTGCTGCGCAACCATCTGGGCGAAGAAGCCATCCAGGCCGCGAAACTAAAAGACTTCTCGCAGGTCGATACCTTGCTGGCCGTGCTGCAGTCCCCATTTGAAGAGCATCCGGGCCATGAAGGCCTGGCCGGTTTTCCGCCCGACTGGGCGGCTTCCATTGCCATCAGCTGCAGCTCGTAGCCACTGTTACAACCCCATCAGGACATTCACACATGAGCGCCAAAATCCAGAAAACCGATGCCGAATGGAAAGCCTTGCTGGCCGAAAAAGGCGCCGAGCCTTTGGCTTTCCAGGTCACCCGCCACGCCGCCACCGAGCGTCCGTTCACCGGCAAATACGAGGACAACTACGACGCCGGCACCTACCGCTGCATCTGCTGCGGCGCCGAGCTGTTCGACGCCTCGACCAAGTTTGATGCCGGTTGCGGCTGGCCGAGCTTTTCGCAAGAGGTCAAGCCCGGCGCGATTGAAGAGCATGTGGACCGGGCCCATGGCATGACCCGCACCGAAACCGTCTGTGCCAGCTGCGGCGCGCACCTGGGCCATGTGTTTCCCGACGGACCCACGCCGACGGGGCTGCGCTACTGCATGAATTCCGCGTCGCTGGATTTCCAAAAAAAATGAATGCCCCCACGCTCCCCGCTGCGCCTGCGGCCCGGCAAAGCCGGTTCCGCGGCCCTGGTTGGCCTAAGCCTGCTGACTTTTCCATCGCCGCCATGATTCCTGCGCCGTCTGTTCCTCTGTCCCTATGAGTCAAGCTGCGCGTGGCGTGCTACCCGTTCATCGACACTTTTTAGCTCCGACATAATCCTCGCATGAAAATTTTGTTTGACTTTTTACCCATCGCGCTGTTCTTCGGCATGTTCAAGTACGCCGAGGGCCACAAGGACTGGGCGGCCGGCACCGCCACCGACTGGCTGGGTTTCATGGTGTCCGGGGGCGTCGTCGGGCCGGCAGAGGCGCCGGTCCTGCTGGCCACCGTGGTGGTGATCATTGCCACGCTGCTGCAGATCCTGTGGCTCAAGGCGCGCGGCCGCAAGGTCGATACCATGCTCTGGGTCAGCCTGGCGCTGGTCACTGCCCTGGGCAGCGCCACCATTTACTTCCACAGCGAGAACTTCATCAAATGGAAGCCGACGGTGCTGTACTGGGTAATGGGCGCGTCGCTGCTGGTGGGGCAGCTGGTGTTCAAGAAGAACGGCATCAAGACGCTGATGGGCGCCCAGATGAGCCTGCCCGATCCGGTCTGGCGCAAGGTCAATTTCAGCTGGGTCGCCTTCTTTGCCGCCATGGGCTTCATCAACCTGTGGGTGGCCTTCAACTTCCCGACCAGCACCTGGGTCAACTTCAAGCTGTTCGGCGGCATGGGCCTGATGCTGGTGTTCGTGCTGGCGCAGGCAGTGCTTCTGAATAAATACACCGAGTCGGACGCCCCATCATGACCAGCGCTCCAGGCAGCAACACCGCCCTGCCGGTGCGGGTCAAGGAGATCGAGCAGCAACTCCAGGCCCGGCTGCAGCCGACACGGCTGGAGGTGCTGGATGAAAGCGCGCTCCACGCCGGGCATGCGGGCGCCAATGCGCAGGGCTTTGGCTCGCACTTCCGGGTTCGCATCGCCAGCCCGGCGTTCGCGGGCAAGAGCCGGGTGGCGCGGCACCGGCTTGTGTATGATGCAATGCAAAATTTCATCGACCAGGGCC